>NZ_JBQKGN010000004.1:0-143705 GCF_052118785.1 Collinsella sp. LCP21S3_A9
ATCGACGCGCTACGAGCAGCGCTCGACGATCATCACCACCAACGTGGGGATCAGCGGCTGGGGCAGGGTGTTCGGGGACGACGTGGCGGCGAGCGCGATCGCGGACAGGGTGTGCCACCACTGCCACCTGGTCAAGATAACCGGCAGGTCCTACAGGCTGAAGGACCTGCCGAGGGACGGCCCCGTCAAGCCGTGACCGGAATCGGTGAAAATACGTTAGCGCAACCGGTGAAACCGCCTTTGCGCGAACGGCGCGCCTGTTTAGCGAAACTGGTGAAAAATAGATTGACGCTAACACGCGACGCCCGCGCGCGCCTTCAGGGCGATGCTCGGGGAGGACGCGGCGGCGCTGCTGGACGCCTACGGCGTGGGGGACGTGCCGCTCGGCGACCTCGACCTGACGCCGGGGCTCATCGAGAGGGCGCGCGCAGAGAGGGGCGATGCCCCGCTGGCCTAGCCTAGGAGAAAAACGGAATAGACGGACCGACCGTCCGGCTGAGTCTGGGAAGAGGTGCCGGGCGGCGGGCGGAGCATGGCCACCGGACCCATCGAAACACATCTCCACCATTCCTTCAACTGGGAAAATGGCGCCCCCGGGGCCCGAGAGGGGCCGCGGGGGCGTTCGGTTAACTGCGGGAGCGAGCCATCAGCTCAATGTGTTCGGCTGAGATCGGAAATCAACCTGGTTGGACAGCACATTGACGCACCGTCCAACCACTTTGTATAGAGATAGCAACCTTACATAAGATATATTATCGTACTTATCCTCGTAAGAAGGCGTATGCGCTGGTTGCCGCTATGGCTCCGTCCGAAACGGCGGTCACAACCTGGCGTAAACGCTTGGAACGGATATCGCCGGCAGCAAACAAGCCCGGCGTGCGAGTGGCCATAGAGTCGTCGGTAACGATACCGCCGTCAGGCGCCAGATCCACCAGATGCTGTACAAGCTCGGTATGGGGCTGTGTTCCGGCAAAGACAAAGATGCCAAACGAACCTGGATCGAAGGACTCGGAATAGGTATCACCGGTGGCGTTGTCCTTAAACGTGATAGTTGTAGGCATGGCCTCGCCCGATAGCTCCACAATACTAGTTTGGTACCTAACAGAAATATTATCTTTAGCGAGCACCTTTTGAACCACGCCATCGGGAGCACGGAACTGATCGCGGCGCAAGACGATGGTCACGCTGCTGGCAATTTCTGATAAGAACAGGGCTTCCTCGCAGGCAGCATTACCGCCGCCAATGACAAAGACCTGTTTGCCACGAAAGAACATGCCGTCGCACGTCGCACAATACGAAACGCCGCGACCGCGATACGTATCCTCGCCAACAAAACCAGCAGAGCGCGGCGTGGCACCCATGCAGGCAATAACGCTTGAGGCCACCGTGTCGCCCGTATCGTGATGCACCGTAAACAGCGCCGCATCCGCATCGTAATCGATACCCGTCACCATGCTCCATGCAACCTGTGCTCCCAGGCCCTCTGCATGTTGCTGAAAACGCTCGCCGAGCTCGGCACCGCTCAAGAGCGGAATGCCCGGATAGTTTTCGACCTCATTGGTTGTGGCGATCTGTCCTCCCGACATGCCTTGCTCAATCACGGTCGTCGTTAGATTGGATCGCGCAGCATAAATGGCTGCAGCATAGCCCGCTGGGCCGCCGCCGATAATCGCAACATCGATCGGCTGATTGGTAGTCATGGAGTGTCCTCTCATCGAAACATTGGCGTTCTTTGCGCTCATACCCAAATTTAGGAGAACATGACAGTCATGCACTACAATGATTCTTTGCGAAACAACGATGAAGGGGAGTTATCGATGGATCAAACGCAGATGGGCAATGACGCTCCCCTGCCCACGCAAAGCGCCCCCCAATCGGAGCAATTGATGCCGCCACCCGGACAAAAGCCCTTAGTGACCATTGTCCACGCATCGGTTGGTTCGGGACACAAAGCGGCAGCAAACGCTATCGCGCAAGCATTCGAGCTTATACGCGGCACCAAGGGCATACCGCAGGATGTCGAGATTGAGGTCTTGGATATCCTCGATTTTGGACGCATAAAATTCGACGGCAACAAAACGGCCGCATCGTTTACCGGCGCCACACGCCCAATTTATGACTTGACCTGGCGATATACCCTTACCGGACACCTGCTTTGGGGCGGCGGCACGGCATGGTCGCGCATTATGTTTCCCGCATTTAACGAATACGTTCGCACTCGTAGGCCTATTGCCGTGGTCGCCACACATATCACGGCAGCCAACGTTGCGGTTGGTGCGCGCGTCATTACGGGCATCGACTATCCCGTCATTTGCGTGCCGACCGATTACGAGGTCGAGGGCTGGTGGCCCCATAAGGACACTGACTTATTCTGCGTGGCAAACGAGTTTATGGCCGAGACGCTCCGCCCACGCAAGGTTCCCGAGGCAAAGATACGCATTACGGGCATCCCTATTCGCGCTGGATTTGACACGGATTACAATCGTGAGGAAGAACTCGAGAAGTTCAATCTCCCTATCGACAAGACCATTGTGCTGGTAATGGCCGGCGCCAGTTTGCCTCAACCGTACGTTCGTTTTCGCGCGGCGATGGACCACACCCTCCCCTTCCTCCGTAGCTTCGAGGATATGCACTTTGTCTTTTTGCCGGGCAAGGACACGGAATACGCCACGCGCCTGAAAACGCTCTTCGAAGCCATGAAACTCGAAAACGTCACGGTTCTTGACTATGTCGATGACATGGCAGCGCTCATGCACGGCTGTGATCTGGCAATTCTCAAATCGGGTGGACTCACTGTTACCGAATGCCTGTGTGCACACCTGCCGATGATTCTGCTGGGCAAGTCCTATGGCCAGGAAAAGGCCAACACCACCATGCTCACCGACTTGGGCGCCAGCATGCATGTCACCACCGCACGCGAGCTCATTGTGACGCTGCGCCATCTCCACGATCATCCCGAGTCGCTCAAGGCACTGCTCATCAATGGCGAAGTGCTACGTCGTCCACACGCGGCCGAGGACATCGCCATCGCAACCATGGAACTTGTAGGCAAGCCCCAAAAGCGCAAACGAGCCTTCTGCCGCTTCTACTGGGGCGGAAAACCTGCGCATATCCGCTAAGGTCTTAATGTCCGCTTACCCGCGGGAGGCCCCTATATATCATCCCGTGCTCAAACATTCTCGCTTCGCTGCGAAACTGCGCGCGGGACGATATATAGGGGCCTCCCGCAGGCAAGCTGCGTTTACGTATTAGCAGCTATACCAGATTCCCCACCATTAGAATCTGCAAAGGCGAAACCGGAAAATATAAATACAGTAAGCCGACACGACAAAGGTGGCGTCCCTTTGACGCGCCGGCTTACTAGAAAGATTGTTATATCTCAAGCATGTAGCCCTTTCGCCTGAGCCCCATACATATCGTCCCGCGCGCAGTTTCGCAGCGAAGCGAGAATGTTTGAGCACGGGATGATATGTATGGGGCTCAGGCGAAAGCGGAATCCATGCGCCCCTGCGATGCGAGAATGTTTGAGCATGGAATGATATGTGTGAGAGGCGGGCGGGAGGGATACGAGCGCCCCCGCGAGAATGTTTGAGCATGGGATGATATATAGGGGCCACCCACGGGTGAGCGGACATTACAATACGCCGCTAGAACCGAAACCGCCGGCTCCTCGGTCGGTTTCGTCTAGTTCGTCTACCTCCACGAGATTGACCGTGGGAACTTCTTGGATGACGAGTTGAGCGATTCGGTCACCCTTGTTGATCTGGATTTCATTGGATGGATCCAGGTTGATAAGGATGACTTTAAGCTCACCTCGATAGTGGGCGTCTATAAGACCGGGCGTGTTGACTATAGACAGACCCTGCTTAATAGCCAGGCCACTGCGAGGCTGAACGAAGCCAGCGTATCCATCGGGCAGCGCGATCGCAAGGCCAGTAGAGACCAAGCGTCGCTCGAAGGGCTTAAGGGTACAGTCCTCATTGGCACGGAGGTCCAAACCGGCATCTGAGGGATGGGCGTATTTGGGAAGCTCGATCGTAGGGTCGAGACGCTTAATGTTGACCGTAATGTTGGACATAAAATCACCTTAGCTTGTCGAGCTCTTGCAAAAACTCATCGATGTCTTTGAAATCGCGATAGACCGAGGCAAAGCGAATGTAGGCCACCTTGTCGATCTTGGCCAAGCGCTTAAGCACCATGTCGCCCAGGTCGTGGGACGTAACGGCCGTCAGCGTACGGGAACGCAGCTCCACCTCGATGTCATCGATGAGCTCATTGAGCTTTTTCGTGTCGATGTCGCGCTTAATCGTAGCGCGCATTAAGCCGACCAGCAGCTTATTGCGATCGAACCGCTGCTTTGACCCATCAGATTTGATGACCTCGATGGGGTCTTCGCATCGCTCGAATGTTGTGAAGCGATAGTTGCACGAACAACATTCACGACGGCGTTTAATGGTGTTATTAGATTCCTGCATACGGGAATCGACAACACGGGTATGTGCATTGCCGCATCTGGGACAGCGCATGGTACCTCCTCCAAAACGATAACAAGGGTACCATGTGCCGGAGTTTAAATCTTACGAACGCGCAGGAACTTTAAGAACGTCACCCGCATCGAGTGACCCATGCTCCAGATGATTGACACTACGAATTATGTCAGAAGTCTCCTGCGTAGAAAGACCGTCAACGGAATGCTCCTGAGCAAGCGACCACAGGGAATCGCCAGACTGAACACGGACGGTCTCATAGGTAACGTTAGATGCCGACTCGGCATATGCGGCGTGACGAGCGCTGAAGATCGAGGTAGCAAGTACAAAGAAGAGCGTGAGCGCAACGGCCAGGGCGACAATCGTCGAGGCCTTCAGAGCAACGGGGGCCGAAGTCGTGGCGACGCACTGGCTGCGGACGGGCTTGCCAGGCAGTGTTTGAAAACCAGATCGGCCGCCTTTGACAACCGTGAAAGCCGGCGCCGCAGGCGTCTCGAGCTTAAGGGCGAGGTTTCCCTGGACCATATCCGTTGCATTCATCATGTTCTCCTCTCGCGTTTTTTGACGAGAACTGTTTTATCAAGCCGCGAGGACAAAAAAGTCTAGCGCGGGAACGAGTGTTCGGTTATTATTATCTTCGAACAGTTGTTCCTGTCAAGCAAACATAGAACATTTGTTTGGGTTAGGTAGAGAGGAATCCCTGATGGCTCGCAAAATTACCAAGCGACAGCAGCAGATTTACGACTTCATCAAGGAGTATCAGCAGGAAAAGGGCTATCCGCCCAGCGTGCGTGAGATGGCTTCGGCTGTGGGTCTTTCCTCCCCTAGCACCGTACATGCACATCTCTCCGCACTGGAAGCACGCGGCCTGCTCAAACGTGACGCCACCAAGCCTCGTGCCCTAGAGCTCTTTGACGAGGACGGAGCCTCCGTCTCCATCTCAAAGTCCGATGAGCCCACGGCACCCCGCGGAACCGTATCGCTACCCCTCGTGGGCCGTGTCGCCGCAGGGATCCCCATCCTTGCCGAGCAGAATATCGAGGACACCTTTACCATCCCGACCGAGATCGCAACGGACCAGGGGTCTTTTATCCTCGAGGTCCACGGCAATTCGATGATTAACGTCGGTATCCTTAACGGCGACTATATCATCGTTCGCGAACAGAAGAGCGCCATGAATGGCGAGATCGTTGTGGCCATGATCGATGGCTCCGCAACGGTCAAAACGTTCTACAAGGAGCAGGGACGAGTTCGCTTGCAGCCCGAAAATGACACCATGGAGCCCATCTATGCGACAAATCCGACGATCCTGGGCAAGGTTGTTGGATTGATGCGCCGGTTCTCGTAATGCAAAACCGCATCACGGTCTTTGATACCATTCGCGGATTTACCATGCTGTCGATGGCAGGATTTCATGCTTGCTACGATCTTGCCTATCTTTATGGTTGGGATATGCCCTGGTTTACTCAGACCATCTTCCAAGACATCTGGCGTGCCAGCATCAGTTGGGTATTTTTGTTTATTGCCGGCTGGATGTGCACCCTCTCGCGCAACAACATCAAGCGTGCCGTCAAATATGCCGCTGCCGCTTTTGTCGTATGGGTCGCGACGACGCTCGTCTCAGTCGATGACTCGGTGAACTTCGGCATCATGTTCTGCATGGCGGCCTGCACCGCCATTGTCGCGCTTGCGCGTCCAGTGATCGTTAAAGTGCCGTCGGTATGGGGTATAGCAATTTGCCTCACACTTTTTGCCCTTACCTGGAGCATTCCTAAAACGGTTTATCCTATCCCCTATTTAGCTTGGCTGGGTTTCCCAAGTCCAGACTTTGTCTCTGGTGATTACTATCCAGTCATACCATTCTTATTTATGTACCTTGCAGGCTTCTTTGCCGCCCACACGGCTCAGGAAGCAAACTATGAGGCGCCGGGATGGGCCTATGCGAATCCCATCCCGGCGCTCGCAAGTCTCGGGCGCCATGCACTGCCGTTCTACCTGCTTCATCAACCGGTTATCTTGGGTGTACTGGAGCTGATTTACTCTGTTCGATAACGCTCGAGACGCGGTGCGATACGGGCCGGAAGCTTTGCCACAATACGAACGCCGTCCTCGAGGTATTCCTCGTGCAGAAGGGTTCCCTGTTCGTGCACGAGCGTGATTAACGCACCCTCTCGATACGGGATATCGGCCGAGAGCAACACGTTCGTAGCGGCCGCCTCACGAGCGATGCGGTCGACTAAGTCATCAAGGCCCTCACCCGTCTGAGCCGAGAACAATACCGCCTCGGGATAGCGCCGGCGAAAGCTCAAGCGGTCGACGCTATCGAGCAGATCGATTTTATTGAACACGGTAAGCGTCAGGCGCTCACCGGCACCAATCTCGTCAAGGACACGATCAACCGCCTCAAGCTGACGCTCGTAATCCTCATCGGAAGCATCCACAACTTTAAGAACCAAATCGGCGCCGAGCACCTCGGAAAGCGTAGATTTAAACGCGTCGACCAGGCCATGGGGCAGCTTTTGAATAAAGCCAACGGTATCAGTGATCGTCATGCCACGGCCACCGGGTAAACGATACGAACGCGTCGTAGGATCGAGCGTGGCAAACAGCTTATCCTGCGAAAGTACCGTGGATCCCGTCAATCGATTAAGCAACGTCGACTTACCGGCATTGGTGTAGCCAGCCAACGCTACGCGAAACGCCGGCGATTCAATACGGCTTTTCGATTGCACATCACGACGTTGTTCAACCTGTTTCAATTCGCGGCGAAGCGCAGCGATCTTATCGCGAATCAGGCGACGGTCGACCTCGAGCTGGCTTTCGCCCTGGCCAAAACGCGATCCAATGCCGCCACGCGTCTGTTCCTTAGCAAGGTGGCTCCACATACCTCGCAGACGGGGCAGCAGATACTGTAACTGAGCCAGCTGCACCTGTAAGCGACCCTCACGCGTCTGAGCATGCAGGCCAAAGATATCCAAAATCAACGCCGTACGGTCAATAATCTTGACCGGTTCGCCCACGGCTTTCTCAAGATAGGACTGCTGTGAAGGAGTCAAGTCGTCGTCGAAGATTACAACATCCGCATCCATACGATGCACCAAACCGCATAGCTCCTCGACCTTACCGGAGCCGATAAACGATTTGGGATAAGGTTTGACCAGACGCTGAGACAAGCGTGCCACGCATTGGGCTCCAGCAGTGTGAGCCAAGCGCTCGAGCTCGTCGAGCGAACGGTCGAGCGGCCAGGCGTTATCGCGCCACTCAACACCAACCAAGACGGCACGCTCAGGTTCAGGCGCCGTGGGAACCAAGGGAAAACGTGCCATTAGGCAGCCTCAATACGACGGTAGATATCATCGACGACCTCATCGATCGTAAACTCATCCATATCGAACCACACGATGCGATCGTCACGCTTAAACCAGGAAAGTTGGCGCTTGGCATAGCGACGTGAGCGCATCTTGATAAGCTCGCGGGCCTCGTCCATGGTAATAGCGCCTCGCAAGGCATCAATAATCTCTTTGTAACCGATTGCCTGCATCGACGTGAGTGCATCACCCAGGCCCTGGTCCATAAGGCCACGGACCTCATCAACCAGCCCCTGCTCAAACATAAGGTCGACACGCAGGTTAATGCGCTCATACAGCACTTCACGGCTACGCGTCAGACCAAACCACAAGGCATGATAACGCTCATGCGGAACGCTGAATTTAGACTTCTGCTGGGCATACGACACACCGTCATCGTGCATCTCGAGCGCACGGATCACGCGGCGCACGTTATGGGGATGAATCACGGCAGCCGATTCCGGATCACGCTCGGCAAGCAGGGCATGCATAGCTTTCTCGCCAATACGCTCGGCAAGCTCCTGATAACCCGCGCGGCGTTCGTCCTCGAGCTCTCCCGAAGGAAAATCCATTTCATCGAGTGCAGCCTTAAGATACAAGCCCGTGCCGCCGCAAAAGACCGGAAGCCGTTGCTCACCAAGCAAACGCTCGATATGCGCCCGGGCATCAGACTGATAGAGCGCAGCAGAATACGCGACGCCCGGGTCCACGATATCGACAAGCCGCAGGGGCACCGAGCACTCCTCGGGCATCATCTTGGCCGTACCGATATCCATACCGCGATAGATTTGCATCGCGTCACACGATAACACTTCAGACGACAGACGAGAGGCCAGGCGGTCGGCAACATCACTCTTGCCGACCGCCGTCGGACCGACGATCGCTACGGCAGAAAGGTTTGTGCCGGAGGAAACCATTAGCGAGGCTCACCCACAACGGAGCCAGACAGATACCACGTCTTGGCGACATCCACATCGACATCGACGATTTTGCCGATAAGCTGATCGATGCTATAGCCAGCGGGAATCGGCGCATGCACTGTCTGGTTCTTAGGACTTTTACCAAGAAGGACTGCGTCGTTTTTCTTGCTCGTGCCCTCAATAAGCGCAGGCACCACGGTGTGAAGCTCGCCCTGGTTATACTCGTATGCCGTCGTCTCGATAACCTTGACCAGACGGTTAAAGCGCTCAAGGATAACCTCATGCGGGGTGGGATCATAGATCTCAGCTGCCGGGGTACCGGCGCGCTTGGAGTAAATAAACGTGTAGGCCTGGGCATAGCGCACCGTCTCGGCAAGCGAGAGCGTCTGCTCAAAGTCTTCCTCGGTCTCGCCCGGGAAGCCCACGATGATGTCGGTCGAAAGCGCAATTTCGGGCATACGGTTACGAATGCGATCGACCAGGCCCAGATAATCCTCGCGCGTGTACCGACGATTCATCTCTTTAAGGATGCGCGTGGAACCCGACTGAACGGCTAGGTGAAGCTGCGGCATGACGGCAGGTGTCTCGGCCATAGCATCGATGGTCTCGGGAAGCAAATCCTTGGGGTGCGAAGAAGTAAAGAAGATACGCTCGACGCCCGTATCACCCACGGCGCGCAGCAGGTCGGCAAAGCGCGGCTTGCCAAAGAGATCGCGACCGTAGGAGTTTACGTTTTGTCCCAGCAGCGTAATCTCGCGCACACCCTGACGCACCAGACCCGTCACCTCGTCGACAATCTCCTCGAAGGGACGGCTCTTCTCGCGACCACGGACGTACGGCACGATGCAGTACGTGCAGAAGTTGTTGCAGCCCGTCATGATGGGCACCCATGCATGATACTGCGTCTCGCGATGCCACGGCATACTCATGGCGTCCGTATCTTCATGCTCATTCGTGCGGATATGGCGCTTGCCATCCATAAACGCCTCGGCGATAAGCTCCGCCACGTGCGCAATCGAATGCGTACCAAAAATAACGTTGACGTTATCGACGTTGGTGAGCAGGCCCTCGCCATCGCGCTGAGCGATGCAGCCACCCACGGCGACCACACGCTTGCCCGAAGGAGAAGGAGGAAGACTCTTGCAGGAATTGCACTGACCGTACAGGCGCGTATCGGCAGCCTCGCGCACACAGCACGTCATGAATACGACAATATCGGCATGCTCCGGATCGAGCGCCATAAGACAGCCATAGGAATCGAGCAAACCGCTCACGCGCTCTGAGTCGTGCTGATTCATCTGGCAGCCGAATGTGCGGATAAAATAGGTTTTACCGGCAAGAATATCGCGTACGAAGCGCTGGTCCATGAGTTTACATCCTAACGATGATATCGACGGGGCACAAAGGTGCTACAAACGTGCGAAAACTCGCTTACGCAACAGGCTTCACATCGTCCATGACGACATTGTCCATAGCAGCCCGATTAATCTGGTGAACGTAGATAGAGAGACGGATTGCCGTGCGAGACTCCCCGTTAATGAGGATGTCAGAGAACACCGGCGCACAAGAGACATCAAAGCCAGTCGGAATCAAAAAACCTCGCGCAATGGCAACGGCCTTTATGGCCTGGTTGACGGCGCCGGCACCGACGCACTGAATGTTGACGGGAACGCCATCTTTGACCATACCGGCAATGGCGCCGGCAACGGACGCGGGCGATGATTTGCTTGATACCTTCAGGCAATCCATGAAGAAACTCCTGCGTTTAAAAGTACGTTTTAACTGCAATAACTGTATCGTACCGAGCGGACTCGGTAAAGATGCTACTCCTCTTTGGCAAGATCGAACGTCACGGTGATGCGATCACGTGAAACGCGAATCTTAGGGTCGCCGCACAGATTGAGGTAATACCGGGCGGCGAGGTCATTGAAGTCGCGCTCAACAGCACGCGAAAACTGTGCCATGTCATCCTTGGCAATGCGAAGGCCTCGACGGTCCTTGGCAAGATCGACTGGAGCCGGCAATTGCGAGGTGGAATCGCGCTCGCGCAGCAGGCGCGCACACACACCGCGAACGGGCTTAATCTGTCCTGACAGAATACGGTGGGCAGTACGCTCGGACATCTCGAGACCCAGCCCGGAGCAAATCCGGATAAAATCCTCGGCATCCGAAGCGAGACCTAAACGATCGATAACCGGAAGCTCACACTCGTCATCGATAAAGAGCAGGCGTGACGTATCGAGACGACTGGAAGCCTGGGCGTACAGGGTCGCCGCGATCTCGGACGGAGAGCCCAGATACACGTCGCAGTCGCGCAGCTCCTCAAGGGCAAACTCGCAGGCTGCGCGAATGATGTTGTGAGGACCACGAGCGCATACATAGCGGCCGTCTTCGTCTTTAACCGCCTGAGGCCAGCTCGACTGGTCGGCGCGCTCAGCCAAGCGATCGGTGTCAACGCACACCTTAAACGCTGAGCCCAAATCGACGCCCGATGTAACAACGCGTGCCTCATCGGTGTTCTGCTTGATAGAGAACAGCGCCATACCACGACCGTGAACACCCCAACGGTCCATCTTCATGCTCTCGAGCTTGGAGGTGACACGGGCATCGAAGATACGCTCCTGCATATCCTGCGGCACACCCGAACCGTTATCCAGGAAGAGGAGGGTACGAACACCCTCCTCCTTGGTCGTGGCTAGATAGACCTTATCGGCTCCGGCATCGCGAGCATTACGCAGCATCTCGATGACAATGTCCTCTACATGCTGAATGTCATGCTTGGCCTGACGGCGCTCGGCCTCCGAAACGCGGAGGCGGACATACCCCTCGCCAAGGTTTTCCTCGACGCGAAGGTTGCCCTCCCCCGACATCGACGCGATAAATGAGATGAGCTCGTTCGCGTCGTTCATGTTATTTAGCGATATCGACGGCACGGCTCTCGCGAATCACGACAACGCGCACCTGACCGGGATACTCCATCTCTTCCTCGATCTGATGGGCGATATCGTGCGCAAGCACCGTGGACTGGGCATCGGAAATCTTGTCCGGCTGAACCATGACATGGACCTCGCGACCGGCCTGCATAGCATAGGTACGCTCGACGCCGTCATGAGAGTTGGCAATCTCCTCGAGCTTCTCAAGGCGCTTGATGTAGCTCTCGGCCGACTCGCGACGGGCGCCGGGACGAGAAGCGGAAACAGCATCGGCAGCCTGGACCAGAACGTCGAGCACCGTGTTGGGGTCGACATCGGCATGATGGGCCTCGATTGCGTGGACGATAACGGGCTTCTCGCCATAACGGCGGGCAAGCTCGGCGCCAATCACAGCATGCGGACCCTCAACGTCGTGGTCGATGGCCTTGCCCAGGTCATGCAGAAGACCCGCGCGCTTGGCGGTCACAACATCCAGACCAAGCTCGGAGGCCATGATGCCGCACAGGTCGGAGACCTCAAGCGAGTGCTGTAGCACGTTCTGACCAAACGAGGTGCGGTAGCGCAGAGCGCCCAGGGTTTTGACGATCTCGGGATGCAGGTCGTGGATTCCGGTATCGAAGGCGGCCTGCTCGCCGGCTTCGAGCACACGCTGCTGAACCAAGTCAGCGGCCTTGTGGTACATCTCCTCGATGCGGGCAGGGTGAATACGACCGTCGGCAATGAGGTTCTCGAGCGCCACGCGGGCGGTCTCACGACGGACCGGATCAAAGCTCGAAAGCACGACAGTCTCGGGGGTGTCGTCGATCACAAGGTTGACGCCGGAAACCTGCTCGAAAGTACGGATGTTACGACCCTCGCGACCGATGATGCGGCCCTTAAGGTCATCGGAGGGAATATGAACGGACGTGACGGTGACCTCGGCGGTATGGTCGGCGGCACAGCGCTGGATCGCCAGGGAGAGAATCTCCTGAGCGGTCTTGTGGCACTCGGCGCGGACCTGTTGCTCGGACTCACGGATGATGGTGGCCGCCTCATGGGTAACCTCGCCGCGGACCTTGTCGAGCAGCTCCTTGTGAGCATCCTCGCGCGTAAGGTCGGCAATACGCTCGAGCTCGGAGGTCTGCTTGGCGCAAAGCTCCTCAAGTTCGCGAGAGCGCTTCTCGACCTGACCGGCCTGGCTGGACAGCTGATGCTCGCGCTTATCGAGCGCATCGTTGCGTCGGTCGAGCGATTCCTCGCGCTGCATCACGCGATTTTCGAGCGCGCGAATCTCGCTCTTACGCTGCTTGTCCTCGGCCTCGGCGGCCTGTTTGTTCTTGATGATCTCTTCCTTAGCCTCGAGCAGAGCCTCTTTTTTGAGGGTCTCGGCCTGACGCTTAGCATCACCGATCAGGGACTCTGCCTGCGCGTGTGCCGACTGAATCTTTTCTTCGGCCTCGTGAAGACTACCCTGCTTGGCGGTGCGCATGTAGGCAATGGCGACGATGGCACCCAAAACAATGCCAACGAGCGCTGCAATGATAAGTGGCATGCTCACTCCTTTTTATGGATTCGTTACACAACAAAGCGAACCGTCCATACGAACGGCTCGCGACATTTGAGTAATATGGGCGCAGCTTATGCGGGTCGGATACAGATAAACATATAAACAAACTCATCGCAGATGAGCACATATCACAATGCAAATGACAGTAATTATCCTACGTTGAACCGCAACAACTGTCAAATTAACGCACCCAGCACGGCGCCTATCGAGCGGTGAACGGCAGGAGCGTAACGTGCGCATGCTTAAACGTCGCATTTCTCGCTTAAGGCATCGAGGCGCGCCTTAACGGCATCCGCGGAAATGTGATAGGAAAAGCCCTTGCCCATCAAAAATCTGACGAGCTTTTCGAATGCACGTGCCTCGGGAACGCGACGCTTAGCGAGCAAAGCCGATGCGCGAGCCAAGTCGTCATCCTCGGCAAAATAAGCCTCGGGATACCCTGGAATCTCATCAAGTGCAACATGGCGACGCTTGAGTTCAGTCTCGATTTTGCGCTGTCCCCAACCACGACGCTTACGCTCCTCGATAAAGTACGAGCAAAAGCGGTTCTCATCTAAAAAACGATACTCGATGGCACGATTGACGGCAAAGTCGATCGCGGGCTGACGAAAGCCATAGCGCGCCAACTTATCGCGCACCTCGCCCGTAGCATGATCACGACGCGAAAGCATCTCGGTCACCATGGTGAGCGCACATTTGCATTCGATAAGCTGCACCGCCTCGCGAAAGTCATCCCAGTCGCAGGGAAGACCGGGACGATTCTGAACGTACACACGTGCCACACGCACGGGAATCCAAATGGACCGTTCAAAACCGCCCTCCAGATCGCAATCGATATGTGCACAGGGCTTTTTAGACGCATAACCGCTCGAGAACGAGGAGGCCGTCTTCTTATCCGGAAAAACGACCCTAGCCTCGGTCACCGTATACGACATGTCGCCATCCGTTACTCGTCGTCATCGTCGAGCATCGCGGAGCCATCGATGGCATACAGCTCGTCAAACTCCTCGGGGGCGGGCTGATCGGTCAACTCAACCTCGGAGGGGGCATCATCGTCATACTCAAGACCGCAGGCAAGGCGAACCTTGTGCTCGATCTCGTCGGCGCAATCGGGATGCTCGCGCAGAAACGTCTTAGCGGCCTCGCGACCGTTGCCGAGTTTGTCCTCACCATAGGCAAACCAAGACCCCATCTTTTTGCATATGCCGCACTCGACAGCCATATCCAGAATCGAGCCCTCTTTAGAAATGCCGGTGCCATACATGATGTCAAATTCGGCCGAGCGGAACGGAGCAGCCACCTTGTTCTTAACGACCTTGGCACGTACGCGATTGCCGATAACCTCGTCCTTGAGCTTGATGGTATCGATTTTACGAATATCGATACGCACGGAAGAGAAGAACTTGAGTGCGCGGCCGCCTGTGGTGGTCTCGGGGTTGCCGAACATGACGCCGATCTTCTCGCGCAATTGGTTAATGAAGATGCAGGTTGTGTTGGACTTGGCAAGCGAGCCGGCGAGCTTGCGGAGCGCCTGACTCATCAAGCGAGCCTGCAGACCCACCGTCGTGTCACCGATCTCGCCCTCGATTTCGGCACGCGGAGTCAAAGCGGCAACAGAGTCGACGACGATGGCGTCGATGGCACCGGAACGCACAAGCATGTCAACGATCTCGAGCGCCTGTTCGCCCGTATCGGGCTGGGAAATCAGCACCTCGTCGATATCGACGCCGATGCGCGCGGCGTAGGTGGGATCAAGCGCATGCTCAGCGTCGATAAAAGCCACGACACCGCCCATGGCCTGCGCCTCTGCAAGAATCTCGAGCGAAAGCGTTGTCTTACCGGAGGACTCGGGGCCATAAATCTCAACGATACGGCCGCGCGGCACGCCGCCGATACCCAAGGCGGCGTCGAGCGCCAGAGAGCCCGTCGGAATAGCCTCGACCTCGAGCTCGGGACCGCCGTCGCCATACCTCATAATAGAACCCTGGCCGAACTTCTTCTCGATCTCGGCCTTGGTAGTGGCGATCATCTCGTCGCGCTCTTTACCCGTCGTGCGCGTATGAACGGTACGTACGGGACCTGAATTCTTGGCCATGAATAGCCCTCCTCTTAACAACCTGAATCGATGATAAACGAACGGCTGTTCGTGGTCAACCGTTCAGGTTCATCATATGCACCCGTCCATTCCAAAACCCGACCAAACGCCGACCAATCACCGACCAAACGCTTGACCATGCCAATCGCAAATACGAGTGCTCGTACAAATTAAAGACATGTGCCAGCGCAAGCGCATTCCTTGCCAAAGGTCCCTATCTCCACAATTAAGGGGCCCTAAGGCCCCTTAAAACACGTCTATTCCATGGAATTGAGCACGCGGACAATGCGTTCCAAAGCCTCAGCGACCGCATAGGCGCGGACGCACGACCGATCACCCTCGTAGTGACAGCGCGCAGACTCAACGACCGTCGCTCCCCCATCGGCCGCACGATACGCCCAGCCGATATAGAACGTGCCGGCGGGGTCTTGCTCGGTACCGCCGCCGGGCCCAGCGTAGCCCGTTGCGCTCACGGCGACATCGCTCTGATAGAGGTCCAGCGAGCCCGCGGCCATCTCACGCGCCGTCTGATGCGACACGGCGCTAAACCGATCGAGCGTTTCCTGCTCGACGCCGAGCACGCGATGTTTGATCTCATCGCAGTAGGTCACCGCACCGCCACGAAGCACCGCCGAGGCACCCGGGATATCGGCAATCGTCGAGGCGATCATGCCCGCCGTCAGCGACTCCGCCGTCGACACCGTCACGCCACGGGCACTCGCGCGCTCGACAATATCGCGCGCCAGCTCCTCGTTGTTTGCGGCGATCTGCAAATACGACTCCGTCATACCCACCAGGACCTAGACCGAAAAGACGATCTTACGGCAGTTCCAGAAGTACTGGGCACCCGAGATAATGGTCAAAATGACAGCGATGACGTACAGGAAGCGCGACACCGAATAGACACCGAGCAGCAACGACGTCGGCCCCAGCTGAAGACCGGCCATCGCAAAGACGCACAGATAGCCACAGATGGAGACCATCGTGGTCGCCGTCTTGTACTTGCCGAGCTTATCGGCGGCAACGACCACACCGGCAGCACTCGCGACCATGCGAAGTGCGCTCACCAACAGCTCGCGGAACAGGATAATGAACACGGACCACACGGTCACCGCACCAAAATCCAAGAACAGCAGCAAGGCCGAGAACACCAGCAACTTGTCGGCGATGGGGTCCAAGAACTTGCCGAAATCGGTGATCTCGTTGCGTGAGCGCGCCAGATAGCCGTCGACCTTATCGGTGCACGACAGGATCACATACAGAATGAAGGCAGCGGCGGCGAGCGGGCCGTCAAAGGTGCTCCAGTCCGTACCGGCAACGCTCGCGTGAGACAGGGCCGAGACGATCATGAACACCGGAATAAAGACGATGCGAACGCACGTCACGATGTTGGCGGGCGTCCAAACGCTCGTCAGTTCCTTATTGCTCTCGTTTGCCACGACGCTCTCCTACTCCACAACATGGCCGATAAGCTCATAGCAGAAGCTATCGGTAAACTCGACGGTCAAAATATCGCCCACGGACGCCTCGCTGGCGTCCAGATGCACCGCGCCATCGGAATCGGGCGCCTGGAACCAGGCATGACCGATCAGCTCGGCGCCGTCCTCGGTCTCCTCGATACCGTCGACGATTACCTGGGCGCGCTCGCCCACATGGGCTGCCGTGGCGGCAAAACCCAGCGACTCGGCCAGATCCATGGCCTCCTGGGCGCGCTCGAGCTTGACCTCCTCATCGACCTGGCCCTCCATATTGGCGGCCAGGCTGCCCTCTTCCCGTGAGTAGGCAAAGACGCTCGTATAGTCAAAGCCGACGGTGTCCATAAAGTCGATAAGATCACGAAACTCGTCGTCGGTCTCGGTCGGAAAGCCGACCATGGCCGTGGAACGAATCACGATGCCGGGAATACGATCACGGAGATCGCGGAACAGTTCCTCGAGCTCCTGACGCGAACCGGAGCGACGCATGGCCTTGAGGATGCGCGCGTCGCAGTGCTGCACGGGGATATCGATATAGGGCAACACCTCGGGCGTATCGCGGATCGTCTCGATAAGCTCGTCGGTCATGCCCTCGGGCTGCAGATAGAGCACACGAACCCAGACGTTGTGCGGGCGTACAGCCTCGGCGACGGCGCGCAGCAGCTGCGCCAGATTGCGCGGTGAGGCCTCAGCGGTGTCCTCATCGGCAAAGTCGGTGCCCCAAATGCCCGTGTCCTGGCCGATCAGCACGATCTCGCGCACACCGCCGGCAACCAGGTCGCGCACCTCGGAGATAATGCTTTCGGCATTGCGTGAATGATAGCGACCGCGAATGTAGGGAATCATGCAGAAGCTGCAAAAACGATTGCAGCCATCGGAGATCTTGACGTAGGCAACAGCACCCTCGACGGTACGCTTGACCTGCGGGATATAGGCAGCGATTTCACGCTCCACACCAAGAACGCCATCGATGACAGAGACGATACCGTCTTCCTCATCGGCCTTCACAAATGCCGCGACCTCGGGCAGCTCGTCGGGCAGGTCGTCGCCGTAACGAGACGGCACGCAACCGCACATGACAATGGGGCAGGAGCGAACGCCGTCCTGCACCTCGTTAGCGAGCTCGAGCGTGGTCTCGATGCTCTCAGACGTCGCCGAGGTAAGAAACGAGCACGTATTGACAATGGCGATATCGGCATCCTGAGGATCGAATGCCTCCTCGTAGCCCGCAGCGGCCAGCAGCGAACGCATGCGGTCGGTATCGACCTCGTTCTTGGCGCAGCCAAGCGTGATATAGAGTACGGAACCCAACGGAGTATCCATGTTGGAGAGCGGTCCTTTCGAGTAAATTAGCGGTAGTTGGTAAACTGCAGCGGCTGGCCGTAGTCCTGGTCGCGCAGGAACTGAATCACCGTCTGTAAAGCGTCCTTAGAAGCCGAGGAAACGCGCAGCTTATCGGCCTCGATGGTCACCTTGACCTTAAGCTTTTGATCCTTGATGTCTTTATTGATCTTCTTTGCGGTCGTCTGGTCGATGCCCTCGACGATATGACCGAGCACGCGCACGGTACCG
This sequence comes from Collinsella sp. LCP21S3_A9, assembly GCF_052118785.1. Taxonomy (NCBI): domain Bacteria; kingdom Bacillati; phylum Actinomycetota; class Coriobacteriia; order Coriobacteriales; family Coriobacteriaceae; genus Collinsella; species Collinsella sp. LCP21S3_A9. The sequence goes on from NZ_JBQKGN010000004.1 coordinate 18,376, forward strand.
CCCGAAGCCGCCTGCGGGGCGTCCCAAGAGACAGCCTTGAGGTCGATACCGCGCTTGATGAGCTTGGAGCTCAAAACATCGATGATCTGCTTGGAGACAAAATCGGCCGGAGCGTTAATCGTAAAGAGCTTGTCGCCCTTCGAAAGCTCGATGGTGGCGCCGGAGTCTTTAAGGTCATAGCGCTGGGAAATCTCGCGGGCGGTCTGCTGGAAGGCGTTATCGACCTCCTGCATGTTAACCTCGGACACAACGTCGAAGCTGGAATCTTTAGCCATGGTTCTTCCTTTCGGTACGGGGAGCCTTAGTAGCTGTCGTACGAATAGTCATCTGAATCGTTCACTGTCTGGCCGTCGGATGCCGTGTCGGTGCCGACGGTAGACTGGGCATCGGTGCCGTCGGCATTATCGGTACCGCCGGCATTATCGCCGTTCGCGGAGTCAGCGGTCTCCTTCTTAGGAACGGTAATGGTCACGCGCGCCACACCCGATGTCTTGGTGTCATAGCGAACCTTTTCACCATTCTTGGTGACCGTGACATCGGAGGGCTTGGACGTGGTGATCTCAATCGAGGACTCGGGCGTGTACTCCTGCTCAAAAGGACCGGTCGCTTGAGCGCCATAGACCGATTTACCGTCGACCTTGACCTCGATCCAGGCGGTCTTGCCCTTGGCAACAGAGACCTTGACCTTGGTGACCTCGTCCTCTTCCGTTTTGACCGTCGCCTTGGCGGCATCGGAACTGGCCGCATCCGTCGCCTCGTCGGCGTCTTCGTCCTCGTCAGTGGATTCGGTCTTCTTGGAAGATTTCTTAGTCGTCGTCTTGGTAGCCACGGGTGTCCCGGACGTCGACTCGGGTGCAGCAGAGCCGCAACCACGCAGGAGTACCACGATGAGCAAAATCAACAGTAGCACCACGGCACCGATGCCGACGTAAATAATGCGCGGATCGATCGTGTTGTATTGAGAGGCGCGCCCAACGCCGCGTCCGCGATTGGAGCTACCACGACCATTACCCTGCGGTATGCGGCCGCGACCGCTATCGGGACGACCACGATAGCTACTCTGGCGCTGCGAACCCCGCCGGCCCGGACGCGGCGCAAGCTCGCCACGGCCCTGATAGCCGCGCTGGCCAGAGCGAGGCGCCGAAGAGCGCTGCCCATAGGGCTGGGATTGCGAACGGAGGCGCGGCGTCACCTGCGTGGTATCGGCGTCGGAATAGCCATCGCGGGAACGCCCGGCGGGTACTCCGCGATAGCTACGACCGGAGTATCCACCGTCGCCATAACCGGCGCGAGGATCGCGACTCAACCCACGAGCGGCGGGAAGCGCACGGTCATCTGGCAGGGGCGTACTGCGAAAACGATCTCGCTGAGAACGAATTTCCTCGCTGGAGCCCGTCTCGGTGATATAGCCCGCTTGCGGAGGGCGCTGGCCGTACCGTGTCGTACGACCACCCTGAACCATCAAAAAACGACCGTTATCGACCGAAGAACGCGAGTTAACGTAGCCGGCAGCATCCTGAAAACGACCGCCCTGCTGCGAGGTATCGCGTTCATATGCCATGAGGTCGTCAAAATAAGCGTTGACGACCTCGCGCGGGTTAAGCCCCAAAAAGCGAGCGTAGCTCGAAATCATGCCCTGCGCATAGCCACGCGGGGGCATCGATGCAAAGTTACCAGTCTCGAAAAACTCGATGATCTGCGGCCTGATTTTGATGGTGTTGGCGACCTGCTGGATGGAAAGGCCCATCCGGCGACGCTGCTCGAGCAGCATGTCACCAAAGCGTGCAGCCATCAGAATCCTCCAAACTCACGATCTTCACGTACCATCTCGGCGTCGACAGACTCCAGCGCGGCAAGCCCTTCGTCATCCAGCAGGACCTCGCGCGGCTTGGAACCGTCGGGCGGGCCGACGACGCCCTTTTCTTCCAGCATGTCCATAATACGCCCGGCGCGCGCATAGCCAACCTTGAGGCGGCGTTGCAGGCCAGATGTGGAGCCCAGCTGCGATTCCACCACAATATGAGCGGCCTCCCAGATAAGCGGGTCGTCATCCTGCGGCTCGGCAACGCCCGTGCGAACAATGCCGCCACCAGCCATGGACATGGAAGCAGGCGCCACGGCAGACAGAATCTCCTCGTGGTAGTCGGGCTCGCTTTGCGACTTAACGAACTCGACGATCTCGTTGATCTCATCATCCGAGACAAAACAGCCCTGGATACGGCGGGGCTTACCCCAGTCGACCTTGGAGAACAGCATGTCGCCCAAACCGGTGAGCTTTTCGGCGCCCATCTGGTCGATAATAACGCGGGAATCGATGCCCGTGGCCACGTTAAAGGCGATACGATTGGTAATGTTGGCCTTAATGAGGCCCGTCACCACGTTGGAGCTGGGGCGCTGCGTAGCCACGATAAGGTGAATACCGGCGGCACGGCCCAGCTGGGCGATACGAACGATCGAGGCCTCGACATCCTTGCCGGCAACCATCATCAGGTCCGATAGCTCGTCGATGATAATGACCAGATAGGGCATCTTTTGCGGCGGGTTATCGTAGTGTTCGAACTCGCCGGCGGCCTGCTTTTCGTTATACGTCGAGATCTTGCGAACGTTGAGGCGCTCGAAGACCTTCAGGCGACGCTCCATCTCGGAAACAGCCCATTGCAAGGCACTCGCAGCCTGCTTGGGTTCGGTCACCACGGGCACATAGAGATGGGGCAGGCCGTTATAGCCGGCAAGCTCAACGCGCTTGGGATCGACCATGATCAAGCGAACGTCCTCGGGAAGCGCGCGCATGAGCAGGGTCGTGATGATGGAGTTGATCATGACCGACTTACCGGAACCGGTGGTACCGGCAATAAGCAGGTGGGGCATCTTGGCGAGGTCGGCGACGACGGGCGTGCCCTCGGCATCGCGGCCGATGGCCAGCTCGAGCGGACCGCCCTTCACATAGGGAAGCACGTCGCCCAGGTTAACGTTCTGGCGCTTGCGATTGGGAATCTCGATACCCACAAGCGAGGTGCCGGGAATCGGCGCAAAGATACGCACCGACTGGGCGGCAAGCGAAAGCGCGATATCGTCCTCGAGGCTCGAAATCTTGCTCACGCGCTCGCCCTCGCCGGGCTGCAGCTTAAAGGTCGTCACCGTGGGACCGGCAATCCAGCCGACGACGCGAGCGCTACGGCCAAACTCCAGCAACGTGGACTGCAGCGACTCGGCAGTCTGCTCCAACTCCTTGTCAGAAGACGCGGCGGACGCCGACTGCGGATTGGCGTGCAGGATTTCGAGCGGCGGGAGTTTGAGGCCATCCTCTTGCTCGCCCTCGACATCGGCAGCAGTGCCGTCAGCTCCCCCATCGCCGGCTGCAACAGGAGCAGCGGAAGCCGTTGGGGTGGAGGCGTCGGCAACCTTGGGGTGCTTCAGGAAATCGGGGATCTGCGGGGCAGCAGACACGGGGTTCACGGCAAACGGCGGCTCGGACTCGTCGACCTTGTCCGGGTCGTCTTCCATCGAAAGCTGTCCGGTGACCTGTCCTCGCCTGTCTTGGCGACGCGGCAGCAAAGTTGTCTTGGCGGTATCGAGCGGACACTCGTCATCCTCGTCATCGCCCTCGGTGAGTTCGATTTCGCTATCGGACCAAGACGGGTCGGGCTCACTCGTGTTGAGCTTGGGTGCGGACTTGCCATGCTTGGCATGGCGACGCGGCAGCAGCGTGGTCTTGGCGCGCTCGGCCTCCACAGCCTCGGACACGTCGACAAACGGATCATCGTCCTCGTCATCATCGTCCAAAACCGGGTCCGCATCATTGCCCATGACCGTGGTCACGGCCATATCGGAGCCCTTCTGACGAAGAATGCTCAGGTGCGGACGGGCGACGCCGGGAACCGACAGGGCCTCTTCGTCGCCCCACGGGCTCGCATTGACATCGGCACGACGGCGCTCGGCAAAATCGGCAGCGCGATCGCGCGCAGAGCGCAAAACGCCACCCACCGAAAAGCCGATGATGACAAAGCCAACGACGGCCAAACCCAACAGGACCACCATCGCGATAGGTTTACCCAGGGCATTCTGCAGCGCACTCGCTATAAACGCACCGATATAGCCGCCCGAGGCGGATAGGTTTTGCGGCACAAACATGAGGTCGCACGAATCGCTCGTGCCCGGCACCATCAACGAAAGAATGGAGACGACGGAGATAAAGACAACGGCGCCACCCGCGACCGAGCGAATGTTGAGCGGCGAGTCCTCACCCAAAAAGAGCGTGGCGGCAAACAGCAAAATGACGATTGGCAGCACGTAGGCGCCCAGGCCAAAGCCAAGATGGTAGAAACCGGCAACCACTGCCGTCACGGGTGCCGTTGCCGGAGAAATCACGGCAATGAAAGACGCAATCGCCAAAACGGCAATAACCACGCCGGCGATATCGCGGTTGGCCGAAGGCTCGACCAGGGGCTCAACATCGTCGAACTCGGCCTCGTGGCCCTTATTGGCACGAAGATGGGAACCGGCACCCTTAGCAGATGCCGGTTGGTTGTTGGCTTTATTGCCTTTGGCGTTTTGTGCAGATCCGCGCGCCAAACTAAACCTCCATGACGACCGGGATGATCATCGGACGGGTGCGCGTACGGCTCCAAATGAAGTTGGAGAGCGAATCGCGCACGGCCTTGCGAATGGCATCAGAGCCGCTGCTCGTAAAGCTAAACTTGCCCTTCTCAATCGTCTTCATGATGGATGCGGAGGCATCCTCGGAGAACTGATCGTCGATGGCAAATGAAACGCCACGGCCCGAGAACTCGATGGCCTCGATCTTCTTATGCTTGAGCGAGACGATGGCGACAGCCGTGACCATACCGTCATTGGCAAGCTTCTGACGATCGCGTAGGACGATGGGGTCGGTATCGCCGATGCGCAGGCCGTCGACGTAGACGACGCCGGACTCGACGGGCGTGCCGCGCTTGACAATACCACCACGCATCTCGAGCGTGTCACCGTTATCGAGGATAAAGATGTGATCATCCTTAATGCCCATCTTGCGGGCAAGCTGGGCATGGGCACGCAGGTGCACGGCCTCGCCGTGAACCGGCATAAAATAGGTGGGCTTGGCCATGGCCATCAGAAGCTTGAGTTCCTCCTGGCTGCCGTGACCCGAGACATGGACGAGGGCACGGTTCTTGTCCCACACGTCGCAGCCAAGCTTGGCCAGGCTGTTGACGACCTGCTGGACGGCCTTCTCGTTGCCGGGAACAGGGGTCGCCGAGAGGATGACGGTATCGCCCTCGTGGATGGAAAGCGTCTTGTGCTCGCCGTTGGCCATGCGGGACAGCGCCGACAGCGGCTCGCCCTGAGAGCCGGTGCACATGACGACGATCTTGTCGTCAGGCAGGTTATCGATATCGAAGGCATCGATGATATCGGCATCGTCGATGTTGAGGTAGCCCAGCTCGCGCGCCACGCGGGTGTTGGTGAGCATGGAACGTCCGGTCACGACGACCTTGCGGCCGCACTTGCGGGCGGCGTCGCAGATCTGCTGCAGGCGATGGATATGGCTCGAGAACGACGCGACGAACACGCGGCCCGGGGCATTCTTGATGGCGTGCAGCAAGTTGGGGCCGACTTCGGCCTCGGACTTGGTAAAGCCCGGAACCGTGGCGTTGGTGGAGTCGGAAAGCAACAGGTCGATGCCCTGCTTGGCAAAGCGACTGATGGAAGCATAATCGGGCGTGACGCCATCGATGGGCGTCTGGTCGAGCTTAAAGTCGCCCGTGTGCATAACGGTGCCCTGGTTGGTGCGAATGAATACGCCCAAAGCGCCCGGAATTGAGTGCGTCATAGAGAAGAAGTCGAGCGAAATGCCACCAAGATTGACATGGCTACCGCCCTTGACCTCGCGGAACTTGGGCGCGCGGATGCGGAACTCGGAAAGCTTGCCCTCGATGAAACCAAGCGTCAGCTTGCTCGAGAAGATGGGCACCTTGTTGTTGAGGTCCTGCAGCAGGTACGGAAGCGATCCGGTATGGTCCTCGTGGCCGTGGGTGACGATGATGCCGCGGAGCTTCTCCTCGTTCTCCAGAACATAGGTGTAGTCGGGAAGCACCAGGTCAATACCGGGCTGGGAATCGTCGGGGAACATAAGGCCGGCGTCGACGAGCACCATGTCGTCGCCGCACTCGAAGACCGTCATATTCTTGCCGATGCCGTCAAGGCCTCCGAGCGGAATGATCTTCAAGGGAGATGATTTTTTAGCTGCCATAGGTTCGTGCGGTTTCCTTTCTTCGAAACGGGTCTGGAACAACCGACGGGGCGCTTCTGGCAAACCGACCGCCGGGAACGTACAAACATGCATCACGGAGTCAATGCAGTAACCGCATTATGATACCCATTTGCCCACCAACAGACCACCCATGCATCAAAGCCCCATCTGAACTGGTCTATCCCGCCGGTTTCCCGTGGGGCGGGCACTGATGAAGTTTCCTGCTCTACAGTCCTGCTCACGACGGAGGCCACATTAAGTGGCCTCCTGTTCGTGCGGAACTCGCGATAAACTTCATCAGTGCCCGCCCCACGGGAAACCTGCCAATAAGGGACAGGTTTATTTTGGTCGGTTTTATCATGGGAAATGCTGCTGCGTCTATCTACAGACCTGAAATCTGACTACTGAATAGACTGTCTAACTGAATAGCGACCGGCACTAACCAGCCCTTTTGCTTGCGACCGGGAGGGACGCATATGAAGTTTATCGCGAGTTCCGCACGCAAAGGAAAGCACTTAATGTGCTTTCCGTCTTGCGCAGGACTGTAGAGCAGGAAACTTCATATGCGTCCCTCCCGGTCGCAAGCAAAAGGGCGACCCCTATCCGGAGTCGCCCTTATTGAGCAGTGTGTGAACGGCTGTTACTCGGCGTCGTGGTGACGGCGGGGCTTGCGGCCACCGTTGTCACCGGGACGGCGCGGACGGTCGCTGCGCTCGGAGCGCTCGCGACGCGGACGCTCACGACGCTGGAAGTGCTCACCGTCGCCCTCGGAGGCACCCTCGGCACAAGCCGGAGCCTCGGGCTTATCCAGACGATCGAGTGAGATCTTGCCGCGATCGTCGACCTCGATGACGACGACCTTAACCTCGTCGCCCACGTTGAGGACGTCCTCGACCTTCTCCACGCGGCCCTTGGCGACGCGGGAGATGTGCAGCAGACCGTCCTTACCGGGCAGCAGGTTGACAAAGGCGCCAAAGGGCTGGATGGAGACCACGCGACCGGTGTACTCCTCGCCCGGCTCGGGAACCTTGATGATGAGCTTGATGCGCTCGACAGCCTGGTCGACGGACTCGCCGGTGCCGCCGACAAAGACGGTGCCGTCCTCCTGGATGTCGACCAAAGCACCGGTCTCGTCTTGGATGCCGCGGATGACCTTGCCGCCGGAACCGATGACGTCGCGGATCTTGTCGGTCGGAACCTGGATGGAGACGATGCGCGGAGCGGTGCTGCGCGTGGTGTGGCGCGGCTCGGGGATCACATCGAGCATCTTCTGCAGAATGAAGGCACGACCCTCCTTGGCCTGCTGCAGGGCGCGGGCCAGGATGTCAAAGGTAAGGCCGGTGGCCTTGTTGTCCATCTGCAGAGCGGTAATGCCCTCGGTGGTGCCGGTGACCTTAAAGTCCATATCGCCCAGGAAGTCTTCAAGACCCTGGATGTCAGACAGGACCACGGTCTTGCCCTCCTCCTGGATCAGGCCCATGGCGATACCGGAGACCGGGCGCTTAATGGGAACGCCGCCGTCCATGAGGGCGAGCGTGGAGCCGCAGGTCGAAGCCATCGAAGAGGAGCCGTTGGACTCCATGACCTCGGAGACCACGCGGATGGCGTAGGGGAACTCGTTCTCGTCGGGGAGCACCGGAAGCAGGGCGCGCTCGGCCAGGTTGCCGTGGCCGATCTCGCGGCGCTTGGGGCTACCCATGCGGCCGGTCTCGCCGGTGCAGAACGGCGGGAAGTTGTAGTGGTGCATGTAGCGCTTGCCCTCGGTGGGCTCGATGGTATCCAGACGCTGGCCCTCGTTGAGCATGCCGAGCGACAGGACGGAGAGCACCTGGGTCTGGCCGCGCTGGAACAGGCCGGAGCCATGAACGAGCGGCAGGTAGTTGTCCTTCACCATAATGGGGCGAATCTCATCGGCGGCACGGCCGTCGACGCGCTCACCGGTCTCGACGACCATGGTGCGCATGGCCTTCTTCTCGAGCTTCTTGAGTGCCACGGGGATCTCGCGCTCCCAAGCGGCCTGCTCCTCCTCGGTGAACTCGGCACGGATGGACTCCTTCAGAGCCTCGACCTTGCCGATACGGGAGAGCTTGTCGGCGTCGCGAAGGGCGGCTGCCATCTCGTCGTAGTGGGCGAAGATGCGCTCCTGGACCTCCTCGACGGGCTGGTCAAGCGGGTACTCCTTCTTGACGATAGCGCCGTTGACCTGCTCCCACTCGGCAACGAACTCGTCCTGAGCCTGGCAGAAGGCAGCGAGGGCCTCCTGGCCAAACTTCATGGCGGCGAGCATATCGTCCTCGGAGATCTCATCGGCGCCGGCCTCGACCATCGAGATGAAGTCGGCAGAGCCGCCCAGCTCCAGGTCCAGATCGGAGTTCTCGCGCTCCTCATAGGTGGGGTTGACGATAAACTCGCCGGTCTCCACGTTGCGGCCGATGCGCACGCACGCAAGCGGGCCCTCGAAGGGCACGCCGCCGAGCGTCATGGCCAGGGAGGCACCCATGACGTTGATGACGTCGAAGGGGTTGACCTGGTCGGCGACGAGCGAGGTGGCGACGATGTGCACCTCGTTGCGGAAGCCGTCCGGGAAGCTCGGGCGAATAGGACGGTCGATCATGCGGGCCGTGAGCGTGGCCTTCTCGCTGGGACGGCCCTCGCGCTTGAGGTAGCCACCCGGAATACGGCCGGCAGCGTACATCTTCTCGTTGAAGTCGACGGTCAGCGGAAAGAAGTCGTAGTTCTTGCGCTCCTTGGAGACGACCACGGTGTCGAGCATCGTGGTGTCGCCCTGCTTGACCAGACAGGCGCCGGTGGCCTGCTTGGCAAGCTCGCCCGACTCAAAGGTGTAGGTCTTGCCGTACAGCTCAAAGGTCTTGGATACGAGTGTCATTGTTCTCCTTTACCCCGCAGGCCCCTTGCCTGCGGGCTTCTCATGTGACGCGGGCCCCCTGCCCCCGCCACGCTTCAGAGTGTGATTGTTCACGCCCTTACACAAAAAGAGCGCCCCGCTGCGCAGGACGCTCTTAGCATGTACAAATCCTTACTGGATATTGTCGCGGATGCCCAGAGCCTTGATGAGCTCACGATACTCGACGACGTCGTTCTTCTTGATGTAGGAGAGAAGACGACGGCGGCGACCGACGAGCATGAGCAGACCACGACGGGTGTGGAAGTCCTTCTGGTGGGACTTCATGTGCTCGGTCAGCTCCTTGATGCGCTCGGTCAGGATGGCGACCTGAACCTTGGGGTTGCCGGTGTCGACCGGGGTGTTACCGAACTGGGCAGTCAGCTCCGCCTTGCGCTCTTTGGAAACAGTCATTGTTTCACCTTTCGTTTCGCGTCGCCCGCGGGCGACTCTATTCGCCTCGGACTGGGAAGCCGCCGGTGGAGCGAGCATCCAAGGTCGAGGTACCAACAGGTCGGTATGTTACCACAAGCGGACCGCGTATGCCCATCATCACCGACCCAACATGAATTCCATCGCGCGAAGACGCTGATCGGTGTGCGTCGCAGCCCAAACATGCGAAAGCCCCAGCAAAAAGGCGGCAGTATGGGGATCGACCCTCTCGGCCATGAGCGCATCGAAGGTCATGGACATGAGGGCGCGCAGCCATGCGACCTCGCCGGTCGACACCATCTCGGCACCCGGAACGCTCGACGCGCACGACCCGCACATGAGCCCGCCCGCCTGGGGCGAATAATACGACAGCATGGGGTCTCCGCACAGTACGCAGGCCGAAAAATCGGGTCGATAGCCAACGTGCGACAACAGCTTAAAGACATATGCCGCCACAAGCAGGTCCATATGTGCCGTGTCGAGCCTGCCGCCCACCAGGGCAAGTGCTCGCTGCGTAATGGCAAAGGTAAACGGGTCCTCGGCGTCCTCGAACGAGCACACGCGCGCGACCTCGGCAATCGCGCTTGCGGCGCAGGTCGTCTCGTAATCGGGCGCGGCGCCGAGCGGCGCCTCCATAAGCTCGGCCTGGGAAACCACGTCGAGCGACCGTCCGTGCGCGAGCAGCATATCGACGGTACAGAACAGCTCGCAGCGCGCCGCCAGGCGCCCGCCGGGTTTGCGCGCGCCCTTTGCCACGGCACGGACCTGCCGACCCCGCTCATCGAGCATCGTCAAGATCAGATCGGTCTCCTTGAGCTTGGTCTTATCGAGGACGAGTACCTTTGTGCGATATGTCCGTGAGCCTGCCATGAGCGCCGCGCGCCCTTAGTCCTCGGCGTTGTAGCCAAAACGGCGAATCTGGGCCTCGTCGTCACGCCAGCCGGCCTTTACCTTCACATCCAGCTCCAAAAAGACCTGCGTGCCAAAGATGCGCTCAAGATCGCGACGGGCGTCGATGCCGATATGCTTGATCATCTCGCCGCCCTTACCGATGATGATGCCCTTTTGGCCCTCGCGCTCGACGTAAATGGTCGCATGCACGCGCAGCACCTTCTTGGTCTGCTCGAGCGCATCGCAGATTACGCCAACGGAGTGCGGAATCTCATCACGGGTGCGGCGCAAGACCTTCTCGCGCACAAACTCGGCAACGAGCGTCTCGTCGGAAGCGTCGGTACCCATGTCCTCGGGGAACCAACGCGGGCCCTCGGGCAAAAAGTGCGCAACGGTCTCGATGAAGGCATCGACGTTAAAGTTCTTGACCGACGACGTCACGATCTCATCGTCATATTCCATGAGCTCGTGGGCGGCCTTAAGCTGCTCCATGACCTGTGCGGGATCGGCCTCATCGGCCTTAGTGAGCACCAGGACCTTCTTGGAACGGGCGCATCTGACGCGCTCGGCAACCCAGGCGTCTCCCCTGCCGATCGGTTTGGTGGCATCAATCAAAAACGCGACGACATCGACATCGTTCAGCTCGAACAGCGCGCTCTTGTTGAGCTCGGACCCCAGGCCGTCCTTGGGTTTGTGAATACCCGGGGTATCGACAAAAACCAGCTGGTAACCGGGGCGATTGACGACGGCGCGCATGCGACGGCGGGTCGTCTGGGCCACCGGCGAGGTGATGGCGACCTTTTTGCCATAGCAGGCGTTGAGCAGCGTGGACTTACCGGCGTTGGGGCGACCGACCAGGGCCACGAAGCCGCTGCGGAAACCGGGCTCAACGTCGCCAAAGCCCGCGAGGCTGTCGCCCTCGTCGCACAGGGCGTCGAGCTCCTCGTCACTCATGCCCTCAAACGGGTCGAACTCCTCGACCTCGCAAGCCTCAGTCGCTTCGGCATCCACAGCATCCAGGGACTCGTCGTCCAGCGTTTCATCGATAGGCTGCATATTGTCGGACATGAAGATCCCTTTCTAAATAAAGCCGAGCGCGTGGGCAAATACCAACAAGCCCACAATCGCGGCGGTGATGGAAAGAACGTATACGGAGGCGGCGGCGATATCCTTTGCACGCTTTGCCAGCGGATGGAACTCCTGGGTCGCCAAATCGACAATCGCCTCCATGGCGGTGTTGCACAGCTCGCCGTGAATCACCAGGCCGCAGCAAATGATAATCGTAGCCCACTCGGCAATGTCGAGCCCCACGATGCAGCCGGCAATGACAGTGCACACACCCGCCACGAGCATGACCTTAATGTTACGCTCGGTCTTGACGGCGGTAACGAAGCCCTCCATGGCGTAGGAGAACGACTTTAAAAAGGACGGATGGTCCTTGTTCGATCCGGGAATCATAGACGGCTCCTAGTCGTGGGCATGGTTGGTGATGGGGCCGACGTGAACCAGCTTGGGGTCCTCGCCGCGCTCGAGCGCCAGATCGCGCAGGATGGCGTCCTCGCGGGCCTCCATGACCTCGGCCTCGTCGTCCACGATATGATCGTAGCCCAGTAAATGCAACATGCCATGCACGAGCATCAGGCGGCACTCATCGGCAGGGCTATTGCCAAAGCCGGGAGCCTGACGGGCAATGACCTGCGGGGCCAAGATGATATCGCCGAGCTCGAGCGTCTCGTCGGCTGGGATATCCTCGTCAAAGGCCGAGTCGCATTCAAACGAGAGGACATCGGTGGTACGGTCGATACCGCGCCACTCGTGGTTGAGCTCGTGCATCTCATCCTCATCGACATACGAAAGGGAAATCTCGACTTTTCGCTCAACGCCCTCGGCAGCAAGCACGACCTCGCAGATGTGCTCTACCTCCTGCGCGTCAAGCAGCGTATCGAGCTCGGCATCGTTGCTGATCAATACACTCAACGGGACTCCTTTCGGTCGCGCACGCGTTTCTCGCGCACGTCATCATAAGCATCATATGCCTCGACGATTCGCCCCACCAAGGCGTGACGCACCACGTCGGCACGCTCGAGGTGCGAAAACGCGACATCGTCGACACGACCCAAAATCTGCTCAACGTCGGCAAGACCGCCGCGACGACCTACCAAGTCACGCTGGCTCAGGTCACCAGTAATCACAAACTTGGAGTTAAAGCCCAAGCGCGTCAGGAACATCTTCATCTGCTCGGGCGTGGTATTTTGAGCCTCGTCGAGCACCACGAAGGCATCGCTCAGCGTACGACCGCGCATGTAGGCAAGCGGGGCGATCTCGATCACGCCACGCTCCATAAGCTCATCGGTGCGCTCGCGATCCATCATGTCAAAAAGGGCGTCGTAGAGCGGACGCATGTAGGGATCGATCTTTTCCTCGAGGGTACCGGGCAAAAAGCCCAAGTTCTCCCCCGCCTCGACAACCGGACGCGTCAAGATCAGACGGCCCACCTCGTGACGCTTGAGCGCGGCAACGGCGAGTGCCATGGCCAGATAGGTCTTACCGGTACCGGCAGGACCCAAGCCAAACGTGATGGTATGCGAGCGGATGGCATCCACATAGCGCTTTTGACCGAGCGTCTTGGGGCGAATGGCACGACCGTGATACGAAAGCAGCACATCATCGCGAAGCGACGTAGCCCCGTACTCACCGTCGCGCAAGACGGCCAGGCAGCGAGAGACATCGTCGACAGACAGCGTCCGTCCGGCGGCAACCTCGCGAAAAGCATGCTCGAAAAAGCGCGCCACGAGCTCGACCTCGTCCGGGTCACCGCACACGGCGATACGGTCGCCACGGGCGACCACATGGGCGCGAACCAAGCTCTCGAGCGCACGAAGGACGCCGTCACCGGCACCCAAAACGCGCGAGGGATCAATTCCATCGGGAACGGTAAGTCTAATCTTCGAGGCTTCCATGAACCTCCCTGCGTGCATGGACCAAGCCGGAATCATCGACTCCGATGATAGCAACATCGAGCAAGCACGGGGCTGTGAGTCCGCAGGTATCGTCAAGACGGGCATGATGGAACGAACCGAGCGTCAGGTTGTCGCCATACTCGAGCACGGCACGCTCGACGGTGCCCACGCGACGGCGGGCGTCGGCAATGGCGAGTTCCTGCGCCGCGGCTCGCATACGACGGCTGCGCTCAGCCATAACCTCGGGCGGCACCTGGTCGGGCATATCGGCAGCAAGGGTACCGGGACGCTTGCTATAGCGGAAGACATGCATGCGCGAAAAGCCCACGCGACGGCACAACGCCAGCGACTCCTCAAATTCCGCGTCCGTCTCGCCGGGAAAACCGACGATGACGTCGCACGAAAGGGACGCCTGAGGCAAGTTGGCGCGGATCATACGCACCGTCTCCTCAAATGCCTCGGCGCTATAGGGACGGCCCATGCGATGCAGGGTCGCCGTGCAGCCAGACTGCACGGGCAGGTGCAAAAACGGGGCGATGCGCTGCGGATAGCGCGCCATGACCTTAAGCAGGGGCTCGGAGATATCCATGGGCTCGACCGAGGAAATGCGCACATGAGGAATAGACGTACGCTCCATGATGGCCTCGAGCAGCTCGTCGATCTCGACGTGTTCGTCGGTCGCACTCTTGCCATCGTAGGCGCCCAGGTTCACGCCCGTCAGCACCACCTCGGGCACGCCGGCCTCCTGAGCCTCACGAACTTGTTCGAGCACAGACTCGACCGGCACGGAGCGCTCGAGGCCGCGGGCCTTCCACACAATGCAATAGGTGCAACGATGATTGCAGCCGTCCTGGATCTTCACACCCAGACGCGAGCGACCGAGCGCGTCGACCACATCGCCGTCGCTACAGGCGGCCACACTATCGGACTCAACGCCCAGCACCTCGCAGACGCGTTCGGCGACATCGATCTTAGACGGCTCCGCGATCACGCGGTCCGAAAGCTCCAGAAGCTCCTCGGGGTGCAAATTGACAACGCACCCGGTCACGACCACATAGGGCTCTTTTGGATGAGCCAGCGCATGGCGGACGGCCTTACGGGTCTTGGCCTCGGCCTCGCCCGTAACGGCACAGGTGTTAATGACGATCAGCTCCGCATCCTGAGGCTCCACCATTGCAAAACCCAGGCGCATAAGATCGGCAGTGATACGGTCGGACTCAACCCGGTTGACACGGCAGCCGAGGTTGACAACAGAGATATGAGGTGCGAGCACGCGGGCTCCTTAATCGAGGATGTCGTCGAGAGCGCTCTTGATGCGATCGGTCACCGATTTCTTGCCGGAAGCGACATCGTCGCCCGACTCGGCGGCAAAAGCCTCGAGCAGCTCGCGCTGCTTGGCGGAAAGGTTCGTGGGGACGAGCACGCGCAGCTGAACGATCAAGCGTCCACGCGAGCCGCCACCGCCGATACGAGGCATACCGTAGTTGTTGACACTCACGGTGTCGCCGTACTGCGTACCGGCGGGGACGCACACCTTGACGACCTCGTCGGGCAAAATGCCCTCAACCTTAATTTCGCAGCCGAGCGCAGCCTGCGCAATCGAGATATCGCTCACGAGGTACAGGTCGTCGCCGTTGCGTTTAAAACGCTCGTGATCGGCGACGCGCACGTTGACGATCAGGTCGCCCGAGGGCTCACCACGAAGGCCTGCCTCGCCAAAGCCGCTCACGCGCAGCTGGCGACCGGTCGAGACGCCGGCGGGGATATCGATGTCGATCTTTTCGTGCGAAGGCGTGCGGCCCTGACCGTCGCAGGTCTCGCAGGGATGGTCGATGACCGTGCCTTCGCCATGGCAGTCGGGGCAGGGCGAAGAGGACTGAACCTGACCCAGGAACGAGCGCTGGACCGTCGTGACATAGCCCGTGCCGTGGCAACGGCTGCACTGCTTTTCGGCCGCACCCTCCGCCCTACCGGTGCCATTGCAATCATCACAGGGGGCAAGACGGTCATAGCTGATCGTCTTTTTGCAACCGAGCGCCGCCTCCTCAAGGGTCACCGAAAGGGAGATGGCCATATCGCGGCCGCGACGACGCTCGCGGCGATTTCGGGCGCCACCGCCGGCACCGCCGCCAAAGAACGACGAAAAGAGGTCGTCCATGCCCATGCCGCCAAAGATATCGTTAATGTCGACATAGCCGGAGCCACCGGGGCCGTCGGGCGAACCGTAGCGATCGTAGTTTGCACGCTTCTGCTCGTCGGAAAGAACGGAATATGCCTCGTTGAGCTCTTTGAACTTGGCCTCGGCATCGGGGTCGTCCGAAACGTCCGGGTGTACGATACGGGCCTTCTTTAGAAACGCGCGCTTAATCGTCCGCGCGTCGGCATCCTTGTCGACGCCAAGTACCTCGTAGTAATCCCTATTTTCCGACACGACCGAATCCTTCCGACTTTCATTATTGTCACAGTGCGTCCTATACCCAAGCTGGGCCGACCGCAAACAAAGGGTTTGATGTTATTGCATTGCGTAGGGCGAAAGCATGGCACGTTGCGAGCAGCTCGCAAACCAAACCGACACGAGAGCAAACATAAATCCGTTGGCAAAACCGTTGGCAAACTGCATCGCGCCGCGCTTCCACCACAGCAGGCTGCGGTGAAGCACGCCGTCCGAGAGCACCATGAACAAGCCCATGGCAAACGGAACAAAGCACATCATGGCAAAGGCCGAGAACACGCCCGAGATGGCCGACAGCACCAAAAAAGGCGCCACGATGCCCATCAGGTAAAAACCGGTACGAGCCTTGCCCTCCAGGCGTTCGGCCTCGACATGGGCGCGCCCGACCAAATCGCCGCCCGAGGCACCGTTGGTGCCGGCGTGACCCATGCCGTCAATATGGACCTCGTCGCCATCATGCGTGCCGGCAGGAAACTCAATCGTCTGCTCGGAGGTCACACGGGTCCGCCCGCTGCCACCGCAATCGGGGCAGGGGTCGGCGACGACCTTACCGGAACCGCCGCACTCGGGGCAGACCGACTGGAACGTGCCGGCACCAAACAGGAAGGACAGGTCGACGTCGATGTGGCCGCGACCGCCGCAGCTCGGACAGGTATGTGCATGCTCGGACGAGACAGAGCCCGAGCCTCCGCAATGACCACAGGTATCGAAGCGCGTATAGCGGACGGTCTTGCGGGCACCGCCCTTGGCCTCCTTGGCGTCGAGCTTAATATCGACGACCACGTTGGCGCCGTTCTCGGGATTATAGGCAGCCTGGCTGCGACGCTGCTGGCCCCAGGCGCCACCAAAGGGAAAGCCGCCCTCAAAGGGATTGCCATAGCCTGCGCTGCCGGCGTAGCCGCCGCCATAGGGCGAAGCAGAAGGAGCGCCGGCGAAGGGATTGCCCGAGCGCATGGCATCATAGCGCGCACGCTTCTGCTCGTCCGAAAGCACGGCATAGGCCTCGGAAACCTCTTTAAACTTTTCCTCGGCATCCGGCTCTTTGTTGACGTCCGGATGGAGCTTGCGGGCCTTTTGCTGAAAAGCCTTCTGTATATCACGCGAGGTGGCGTCCTTGGAGACACCCAAGATCTCGTAGTAATCTTTTTCGTTCATCGTCGCCATGCGCGGCAACCTCCTGCTCACAGCAGCGTATATATTGCGGTAATTCTACCCGAGCGGCCTAAGCTAGACCCCAAAACAGCTCGAACAGCATATTTCCATCGAGCCAGCCCAAGTGGGTGGGCGCTAAACGGGCGCGGGCGCGACCTGCTACAACATCTTTTGAGGTGATGCGCCCCGCATGCCCCTCGACATCATCGGGTACCCAGGTGGCAAGGCCCAATTCGAGCGCACGGTCGCAGGACACCGCCAGCTCGTCTGCAGGAATCACGCTTGCCGAGCGAACCAACAGGTCGGGCCCAATGCCACGCGTCATGCGACAGGCGAGCATCAAATCCTCCGCCGCCGCCTCGCGCCGCGACAGATACTCGGCATCAAACGTCGTCGCGGCATCGTCGCGTTGCACCAGACGCACGCGATACGCATCGCCGCGAGCGGGCACATCGGGATAAAGCCCGGCCAAGCGATCGAAATCCTCGGCGCCGAGCATGCCCGCGGCAGAGCGACCCAGGCCCAGATAGCCCCGTCCGGTCCAATAGGCAATGTTGTGGGCGCACTCATGATCGTCGAGTGCATAGCTTGCCACCTCATACGGGTGATAGCCGGCCGCACCCAGACGCTCACGCGCCGCTTCCATGCACGCAGCCTGAAAATCCTCGTCGGGCTCGAGCGACTCGTCGTAACACGCCATGCGGTAGAGCGGCGTGCCTTCCTCGAGCGTGAGGGGGTACACCGACACATGATGTGGCGCCGCTGCCAACACGCCATCGAGCGTGCGCTTCCAACTCGCTGAGGTCTGCCCGGGAAGGCCGCACATAAGGTCGCACGACACATCGAGCCCAGCGTCCTTAACCGTCGTGATGGCAGCGAGCGCCCGATCGGCATCGTGAATACGGCCGATGGCGGTAAGTTCGGCATTATCGAGCGTTTGCACGCCCAGAGAGACGCGTGTGACACCAACCTTGGCAAGCGCAGCGGCAAGCTCGGCGGTCAGCGACTCAGGATTAGCCTCGCAGGTAAACTCAACGGGCTTGCACCACATGCAAATACGCCGGGCAAGCTCCACCAGACGCTCTCCCGCCAGCGACGGTGTGCCGCCGCCAACATAGACGGTGCGGACTTGCGCAAGCGCCCCGGTGTCTCCAAAGGCATCAAGGCGCGCATACAGCTGCTCAAAATAGGCATCGAGCGCAGCGCTCAGGTCGCACGGAGCAAAACTGCGTGAGTCAAAGTCGCAGTACCGACACCTTTGAGCGCAAAACGGCACATGCGCGTACAGCGCGCTAACGGCCACCGTTAGGCCTCCAGCGGATGAGCGGGCACCGACTCGCCAGCGGCAAGCGCGGCCTCGCAGGCCACCACATCGCGCTCGATATCATCGACCAATGCCATGAACTCCTCATATGTAGAGCAACGCACCACCTGGGCGCGCCAGGCGGCAGCATGGGGCATGCCCTTTAGATACCAGCTTGCATACGTACGGGCACGCGACATGAGCGGCAGAAGCTCATGCGTCAGTGTGAGATGCTCGCGCAGGGCGTCCAGGCGCTCGACAGAGCTGCGCACCGGCACCGGTACGCCATTGAGCGCAAGGGCGCGAGCATCACCAAAGACCCAGGGATTACCGTAGATACCGCGTGCGATAAACACCGCGCTGGCACCCGAGTTGCGCAGATGCTCCGCGGCATCCTCGGCCGAGAACACGTCGCCCGAACCGATAACGGGAATCTCGACGGCATCGGCCACCTCATCGATGACCGACCAATCGGCCTGACCCGTATAGAGCTGCGTGGCACAGCGACCATGCACCGCCACAGCCGCGGCGCCCGCCCCCTCGAGCATCTGGGCAAACGTCGCGGCATTGCGATCTTCAGCGTAAAAGCCTTTGCGGATCTTAACGGTCACGGGCACGTGCGCCGCGCCCACCGCCGCCTCGACGATCTTTTCGGCCAGCTCGGGCGTGCGCATGAGCGCCGAGCCCTCCCCTTTGGTGACGACCTTGCGAGCCGGGCAGGCCATGTTGATATCGATCAGCGACAGGCGATCGCCCACACGCTCCTCGACGGCAGCGACGGCGCTCGCAAATTGATCGGGCTTGGAGCCAAAGAGCTGTACGCAGATCTGCTGCTCCTCGTCTGCCGGCAGCACCAGGCGCCACGTCTTATTGCTGGCATAGGCAAGGCCCGCCACGCTCACCATCTCGCTATAGGCAAGATTGGCGCCGCGGCGGCGGCACATGATGCGATAGGCGGGATCGGTCACGCCGGCCATGGGAGCCATAAGGAACGGCTGCTCGGCATAGGCACCCAGCAGCCGCGTACTGTATTCAGAAAGCGCCATGGAACTACTCGTCCACTTTGAGGATCGCCATAAAGGCCTCTTGCGGGACCTCGACCGAACCGATAGCCTTCATGCGCTTCTTGCCCTCTTTCTGCTTCTCAAGCAGCTTGCGCTTACGCGAGATATCGCCGCCATAGCACTTGGCCAAAACGTCCTTGCGGCGCGCCTTGACGGTCGAGCGGGCAATGATCTTGTTGCCGATGGCACCCTGAATGGGCACCTCGAACAGCTGGCGCGGAATAATTTCCTTAAGCTTGTCGCACAACCCGCGGGCCAGGCCATAGGCCTTGTCCTTGTGCACGATAAACGAAAGCGCGTCCACCTCGTCGCCCGAAAGCAGGATATCGAGCTTGACGAGCTCGGAGGGACGATACTCGTTGAACTCATAATCGAGCGACGCATAGCCCTTGGTGCGGCTCTTGAGCTGGTCAAAGAAGTCCAGGATGAGTTCGGCGAGCGGCATGTCGAAGCGCATCTCGACCGATTTGCTCGTGAGGTGGATCATGTCGGTCGTAATGCCGCGGTGCTCGATAGCGAGCTGCATGACGGCTCCCGTATACTCGGGCGGGCAGATAACCTTGGCCTTGAGGTAGGGCTCCTCAATACGCTCGATGCGCGTAGCCTCGGGCAGATCCTGCGGGCTGCGGACATCAATCATCTCGCCGTCGGTCTTGTAGACGTGGTAGTCCACCGAAGGGCTCGTGGCGATGAGGTCCAGGTTGAACTCGCGCTCCAGGCGCTCCTTGACGACCTCCATATGCAGCAGGCCCAAGAAGCCAACGCGGAAGCCAAAGCCGAGCGCCACCGAGGTCTCGGGCTCCCACACCAACGACGGGTCGTTGACATGCAGCTTATCGAGAGCGTCACGCAGGTTCTCGTAATCCTTGTTGTCGATCGGGAACAAGCCCGTGTAGACCATGGGCTTGGCCTCACGGTAACCGGGAAGCGGCTCAGGGCAGGGATTCGACGCCCACGTGAGGGTATCGCCCACGCGAACGGCCTCAGGGTCCTTCAGGCCCGTGACCACGTAGCCCACCTCACCGACCGTCAGCGCGTCGACCGGAGTCTCGGCGGGACGCTTGACGCCCACGCCATCGACCAAAAAGTCGCCCTCGGCCTGCATCATGCGCAGGGTATCGCCCTTCTTGATGGAGCCGTCAAAGACGCGGACCGTGGCGACGACGCCGCGGTACTCGTCAAAATACGAATCCAGGATGAGCGCCTTGAGCGGCGCCGTCGCATCGCCCTTGGGCGGTGAGATCAAAAAGACGATGGACTCCAGCAGATCATGGATGCCCTCGCCGGTCTTGCCCGATACGCATACGGCATCGTCGGCAGGAATCGCAAGGTCATCCTCGATCTCGGTCTTAACCTCGTCGGGGTGTGCCGACGGCAGGTCGATCTTGTTGATAGCGGGCACGATATCCAGGTTGGCGTTCATGGCGAGCGTCGCGTTGGAGACGGTCTGCGCCTCGACGCCCTGCGTGGCGTCGACGACGAGCACCGCACCCTCGCAAGCGGCAAGCGAACGCGAGACCTCGTAGGTGAAGTCCACGTGGCCCGGCGTATCGATCAGGTTGAACTGATACGTCTCGCCATCGTCGGCGTCATAGGAAACGCGAACGGCATTGGACTTGATCGTGATGCCGCGCTCGCGCTCGATATCCATGGTGTCGAGCAGCTGCGATTCCATGTCGCGCTCGTCGACGGTATGGGTGAGCTCGAGGATGCGGTCACTGATCGTGGACTTGCCATGGTCGATGTGCGCAACGATCGAGAAGTTGCGGATGTGGGAAATGTCAATTGAAGTATTCATGCGGACTATCTTACCCGAGCGGTACAAAAAATGGAGCCTGTTCCATAAAACAGGCTCCATTTATGCGCGTAATCTGAGTGGTGTGAAATTTACAACTTAGGCGTTGATGCTGTTCACGAGCTTGGCAAGACCGGACTTGCGGTTGGAAGCCTGGTTCTTGTGGATAACATGCTTGGCGGCAGCCATGTCGAGGCGCTTGGTGACGGTCTTGAGGGCAGCCTGGGCCTTCTCGGCGTCGCCCTCGGCGACGGCGGACTGGACATGCTTGGTCAGCGTCTTGAGCTCGGACTTGACAGCCTTGTTACGCATGCGAGCTGCCTCATTGGTGCGGATACGCTTCTTCTGAGACTTGATGTTTGCCACTTCTGGAGTTCCTTTCGAGTTCCTTGCAAAAAATGTATGACACCTCTGAGACACGGTGAGGTCATGCAAGCGCCTACTATAGCACGCTCCCCCTCAAAGGGATAGAACGAATTTGTCAAATAGACAGCTATCATCACGATTTTCTCAAGATGTTCGTAATCCAGAGCAAAAGCGCGTTCTGAGAATCGGCCGAACCCTTAAGAGCGAGCTCCACATCGACCGCGCCCTCGAGCGCCGCGACGAGCTCCGCCATCGAAAAGCGGCGTGCCCAGGTCAGGTGATTCTTAACCTGCCAGGGTTGAAGCTTGAGCGTCGCGGCAAGCTCGCGACCCTGTCCACGCGCATCGAGCGCCTTGGCGACGATAAGCTCGCGAATGCGTCCGCACAGCAGCGTGTAGGTCCACACATAGCTCTTGGCGGGTAGCAGCCCAAAGAGCTCAAGCGAGCGGCGCATATCACGAGCCGAGACCGCGTTGAGAAAATCCCAGGGCTGAACTTCGGCCGTGCGCACGATCCAGCGTTCCACATCGGCAAGCTCAATTTGCGGCGCATCGACCATCTGGGCAAGCTTGGCCAAGTCGTTATCGAGCATGCGAGTGTTTTCACCCGAACGCGAGACGAGTTCCTCGGCGGCCGCCGTCGAGATCGACTTGCCGTGCTGCGTCGCCATCTGCTGCACGCGGCGCGGTAGCTCCCAGCGCTTGGTGCCGGAGCAATCGATCACGGCCTTCTTGTCGATCTTGGCGATCGCCTTATACAGGCGCGTGTTCTTGGCAAGCGAGTCGGCGATGATGAGACAGACCGTTGTGGGGCTTGGACTCGCTAAATACTCGACAAGCGGCTCCGAGACCGCCTTGGCGAGCTTTGAGCAGCCGTCAAGGATTACCAAGCGAAACTCGCTGCCCATGGGAAAAGTGTTGAGCGATCCGATAATGGACTCGATATCGGGGTCCTTGGTCATGTCGCGCTCGTCGAGGTTGAACTCGACCATACCCGACTTTTCCAGACGCGCTTTCATACGCGAGACGGCGTGGTCGCGCTTGACTCCGTCGGTACCGACGATCAGATATGCCGGCAGCAGACCGGTTTCAGACATCGCGCTCCCCTCCCGCAGGCTCTCCAGTTCGTACCGTGCCATTCTATCCCACGGGTTGGTCCCGCGCCAACGGCAGCATCACGGTCGCTGACATCGCATGGTAAAACCGGCCGCAGTCGGCGAGACGGTAATGTCGCCTCTCTCGATAGTGCATGCGAACGCGCCGCCCGCATCGCTAACGGCATCGATGCAGGCATCGGATGGATGGCCGTAGCGGTTGCCCTCGCCCGCGCTCGCAATAGAGAGCTCGGGCTTAAGGGTTTCCAGCAGGTCTGTATCGACAGAAACTTTTGAGCCGTGATGCCCCAGCTTGAGCACATCGATATCACCCACCTCCTGTACAAACTCGCACTCCTGATCGAGCTCGGCATCACCGGTGAGGAGCATACGCAGGCTCTTGCCTTCCTGAGCATAGGAGAGCAGCAAGACAAGCGAGTCCTCATTGCCCTCACCGTCAACCGTATCAAACGGCCACATCACACGAGCCCGAAATGCACCGATATCGACTGTGTCTCCGCGAGCCACCTGCCGATACGTGACGCTTGGGCGATTCAGAACCTCAGCAGGCGCGCTGCCCATCGCATCCGCCGCAACCGCAATGGTTCCCACCGAAAACCGATCGAGTACGTCGGGAAGACCGCCCCAATGGTCATCATCCCAATGCGTCACGAAGACGGCGTCGATATGGTGGACGTTATTGCGTACCAACGCCGACACCACGCGCGCGTCGAGCCCACAGTCGACGAGCGCCACGGCGCCACCCTGACGAACCAGAATCGCATCGGCCTGGCCAACATCAAGGACTGTCACCGAAGGCGGCGCACATCGATCCCAATAGACATACGGAACGCCCGCTGCAAGCATCAAACACAGCAGCCCCACTGCCATGGACCGTGCGCTGGGGCGTGGCCACAAGACCAAGAGGACCACCAGCGAAAAAGGCACCACGTATACCAAGGGCGTATCGGGCGGCACGCTTACGGATGCGCCCGGAACGGCAGCAAAGAGCTGCTCAAAGAACAGGGCACAGCGAGCGATAGCCATGGGCACCACAAGCGCCCCGTGACGCAAGAGCGGCACAAGCGAGCAAGGCACCAGCACAACCGAAGATGCGAGCAGCACGCTTATCACCGGACCGATCACGGCATTTGCAAGCGGGGCAATGAGCGAAAACATCCCAAATGCGGGAATGGTTACGGGAAGTGTCGCGAGCTGTGAGCACAGCGTGACGGACAAAATACTGGCAACCCCCGATGGCACGCCCAGCTCGCCCAAGGCGTAGGTAGCGTAGGGGCAAAAACAAAGGATGGCAAAAACACTGGCGCACGATAGCTGAAAACCCATCTCGAACAATACCGTGGGACGCAGCAACACAAAGATTGCCATGGTGACAAAAAGAGCCGAAAGGCCATGCCGACGACGCCCGGCGCCGTTGACGACAAGCGTCGCCGCCACCATGCAGCACGCGCGCACGGCCGAGGGCGAAGCGCCCGTAAAGACGGCATAGGCAGCGAGGGCCAGCACCAACACCCCTCTCTGCAGCCCACGAGAGAGGCGAGTCTTTTGCAGGGCGCTCTCAATCACAAACCCAACGATGGCAAGATGGCTGCCCGAGACGGCGATAAGATGTGCGGTGCCCGTTACCGAAAACAAATCGCCCGCCGGCTGAGCACGCAGCTCGGAGGAGCGTCCGCAGACAACGCCGGCAATGAGCGAGCGCGCCGGATCGGTCTCGGGCGCGATAGCGGCAAGGAGCTCGTTTCGCAGCCAGGGCAACGGCCCCGGAAAGCCTTCGTCAACCGATACCAACCGGATGACCTTAACTTTTCGAAGCTCGCCCCGAAGCACGCGTGAGCGCCCGTACGCATCATTCTCAAAACGCGAAATTCGACCGATAGCACGTACATGCGAACCGGCGCCGAGCTCACGATCACACGACAGCCGTATCTCGCCCAAGCGCTTTCCACCCGCATATGAATCACAGGTATAGGAGTACGTCCCGTCATTGATGGATGGATCACCCTGTACAACAAACTCGAGACTGCTCGCAGCTCGATTATCCAGTGCCGTCGAAGCACGCAACGCCCCTATCGCCCAACCCGCGGACACGACCGCTCCCGCCAGGAGGCCGAGGGCCGCGGCATACAGCCATCGCCTCCACCGCACAAGACGCATACAAAACCGAGCCAATACGATGCACGCGGCAGCCGCAACGGGAATGGCCATAAGCAATGTGACGGGCGCTGCCCGCTCTCCCAGCAGCAAATCGGCTGCCACGTTAAGTACCAGGCCGCAGCTCGTACACAAGCCAGAACAAAGGGCCATCGTCCACGGCATTAGGGGCCGCGGCGGCATCACATGCTCGCACTCGGACACACTCATACGCAGATGCAATCTTTAATTTTGGCGAGCTTTTTCTCACCGATCCCCGATACGCGCATGAGGTCATCGACCGAGGCAAAGGCCCCGTTTTGAGTCCGCTCATCGATAATCGACTGGGCCGTAGAAGGCCCGATGCCCGAAAGCGTCTGCAGTTCCGCCGCACTTGCCGTATTGATATTCACAAGCCCCGACGAAGACCCCGCACCAGCAGTCTTGGCAGCACCGCTTTCGACCCCGCCGACCGCCGCAGCCGCTTGTTGCTCCCCCACCATCGGAACATAGATCTTTTGGCCATCTGTGATCTTGGACGCACGGTTAAGCCCTGTCACATCCGCCTCAGCCGTAAGCCCTCCGGCGGCATCGATCGCTTGGG
This sequence comes from Collinsella sp. LCP21S3_A9, assembly GCF_052118785.1. Lineage (NCBI taxonomy): Bacteria > Bacillati > Actinomycetota > Coriobacteriia > Coriobacteriales > Coriobacteriaceae > Collinsella > Collinsella sp. LCP21S3_A9. The sequence continues at coordinate 43,788 of NZ_JBQKGN010000004.1, forward strand.
ACACCCGCGCTCCGTCTTTGAGCCGGTACACGCCAGGCCTCGCAACGGCGCCATCGACATCGACGTACACCTCAGCAGCAGAAGAACTCTTGGCAGACGACTCATCGGCATCATCAGGTAACCCTTCCCCGGCCCCGCGCACACCCGAGGCGCCCGCCACATCACTACGCTCAAACGACACGCCGCTGGAGCGGCTACCAAAACTTGCCATCGCCAAGCCGCTCGCGGCGGCAATGACAATCAGAATCGCCACGACCATCGCCTTATAGCCGAGTAGCTTTTCTGCCCAGCGGTCCATCCGTTTAACCCGTTCGTGTTGCTCGCGTTGCGCCATAGCAAACACCTCCCAACACCATCGTGTCAGGAAACGAGCGCCGTAGCCTCCGCACGCCCACACCGGTTATCGAAGTCAAACCAAAAGCTGACCAAAACCTTGCAGGATAGTGTCCATTTATTCAGATACACGTCGACAAATGAACCGTTTATCGCCTAATGCCCAGATAGATTGAGACCGACGATGCAAATGCACCGCCGGTCTATACACAACATTATTCGTGATCTTGGTAAATCTCACGTGGAGCAAGCTGAGGATGTTTACGTTTTAAGGTCTTAGGGGCCTTGTACGTGTTGCTCTCGAAGTCGATGTACTCGGTCTGTTTGAGCAAGCGCTCAATCATCTCCTCGTGATCGAACAGCTCCCACGCCTCATGCACGGCATCGAGTTTTGCATGCGTCTCGGGGCGGCGCGGCATAAAGAGCGTGCAGCAATCGGGAGCAGCCTCGGTCGAGATATCGAAGGTACCGATTTCCTCGGCACGCGCGATGATCTCCTGCTTGTCCGAACCGATCAGCGGGCGGAACACGGGGATCTTGACGGCCTCGTTGACGGCCATAATGTTCTCGAGCGTCTGGGAGGCAACCTGACCGAGCGATTCACCGGTCACGATAGCCTTGGCGCCCTCGATATGCGCAATGCGCTCGGCAACCGAATACATAATGCGGCGATACATGATCACGCGCAGGTTACTGGGGCAGGCCACGGAAATCTCACGCTGGCAATCGCCAAACGGCACCACGTACAGGCGGCCGATCTGGACGCCCGGCGCAAGCGCACGGATAATGTCCTGCACCAAATACTCGCTCGTATCGGGTGTCTGCGGACGACCGGAGAAATGTACCGGCACGCACACCGCGCCGCGACGCGCGAGCATCCAGGTCGCCACCGGAGAATCGATGCCCGACGACAGGAGCGTCACAACCTTGCCGGCGGAACCCACCGGCAGACCGCCCACGCCGCGCTCGGAGCGCGCATACACGTAAACGCTACCCTGGACCACCAGTACGTGCACCATCGCGTCGGGGTCGTGCATCTGGACCTTTTTATCGGGGAAGGCCTCGCACAGTACCTCGCCAACCTGACGATTGATATCAATCGAGGTGAGCTCGTAGTCGGTGTTAGAGCGTTTGGCATGCACCTTAAACGAATCGAAGGGACCAAACTCACGCAGCGCCTTCACGGCGGCGGCGCAGTACTCCTGCGGGTCGCGGTTGGTGTGATATGCCAGGGACACGCGGGCAACGCCGGGGACGGTGCGAATGACACGCGCCGCCTCGTCGGCCTGATGCTCGTTAAAGGTCACGAGGATATAACCGGAAATTCGAGACACGGCATTCACGGAAAAGGCGGCCAAGGCCGCCTTGATGTTATCCATGAGGATATGCTCAAAATGTGCGCGGTTCTTGCCCTTCAGTCCAACCTCGTGATAGTGGACCAGGCAGACGCGAGCTGCCATTTAGGCTTCAGCAACCTTGTGGCCGAGCGCCTTCTTGTAACGAGCCTCGTCGTAGGAGATATCGCCGTCGACAATCTCGTCCATAGCCATCGAGATGGTATCGGCGCCGGAGAGGCCAATGGTAATGTCATCGACATCCTGAACGGCAAGCACGCGGTTGTGCTGGCCACGCAGCATGCTGTTAATGTCGCAGGCGCGCTTGGAGGCAAGCGAGGCGAGCAGGAAGCGGTTGTGATCGGTCTTCTCCAGAAGATCGTCAATACAAGGCTTTACAACGGACACGGACCTCAGATCCTTTCATGCATATCGAGAACGCGAACGAGCTCATCGGTCGCGCGGTCGAGATCATCATTCACCACGACGTCGTCGTAGCGGTCGGCAAGGGCAAGTTCATCGGCGGCGTTTGCCATACGCAGCTCGATCGTCTCGGGCGTCTCGGTACCGCGACCGACCAGGCGATCGCGTAACACCTCAAGCGAAGGCGGCTTGATAAAGATCAACACGGCCTCGGGGAAACGCTCCTTGACCTGCAGGGCACCCTGGACATCAATCTCCAAAATCAGAGACGAGCCAGAGGCGAGCTTGGATGCGACCTCGCTCACCAACGTGCCGTAGCAGTTACCGTGGACCTCGGCCCACTCAACAAACTCACCGTTTGCCACGCGGCGGTCGAACTCCTCGCGCGTCAGGAAAAAGTAGTTGACGCCGTCGACCTCACCTTTACGTGGCGCTCGCGTGGTAGCCGAAACCGTCAGGCCCAGGTTCGAGCGGCGCTCGCGCACACGACTGACGAGCGTCCCCTTGCCTGCACCTGACGGTCCAGAAATCACAAAGAGCTTTGAATCCTGAGCGCTCACTTATTTGGTCAGCTGCTCGAGGAGCTGCTCGCGCTGACGGACGCCGAGGCCCTGGACGCGACGGGTAGCGGAGATGCCGAGCTCCTCCATGATCTTGGCGGCCTTGGCCTTGCCATAACCGGGCAGAGACTCGATGAGGGTGGAAACCTTCATGCGGGAAGCGATGGGGTCATCGGAGTTGAGCACGGACTCGAGAGACTTCTCGCCCTTCTTGATCTGCTCGCGAAGCTCAGCGCGAGCGTGACGTGCGGCGGCAGCCTTCTCAAGAGCCTGCTTACGCTGCTCGTCGGTAAGCTGAGGGAGTGCCATTCGAACCTCCAAATAGTTGGGTTATATCTGATGCAATAATTGGCATTTTAGCACGTCAAACGCACTAAATGCCCAATCGACGGCTCCATAGGTTAGACGATACCTGCGAAAAGTGCAATATACGGAGGTCAAAGTTGAGCCCCTGACCTGTGATTCCACACAAAGGATGGGAAAGTTTTCGCAGGCACAAGGGCTAATTTGTGCTAATAAGACCCAAAAGTGGTGACTTGAGGGAATCTTTTACGCGACGTTTTCGACCAGCTCGGCGACGATGGCGTCAAAGGCCGCAACCGGATCGTCGGAGCCGGTAATAGGACGGCCCACCACGATGTGGCTCGCACCGCGCTCGATAGCCTGGGAAGGTGTCGCCACACGGGATTGATCGCCCAGGGCGGCACCCACCGGACGCACACCCGGAGTCACGATCAGCGCGTCGGGGCCGAGCAGCTCACGCATGTCGTGAGCCTCCATCGGCGAGCACACGATACCGTCGATGCCGTTGGCCTGAGCGAGCTTTGCCAGGCGAGCGGCCTCCTCGGCCACGGGCGACTCGACGCCGATCTCCGCCAGCGCATCCTGATTCATGCTCGTAAGTACGGTAATGGCGACGAGCTTGGCGCGGTCCTCGCGCGCCTCCTCGGCACCCTCGCGGCAGGCAGCGAGCATGGCGCCCGAACCCAAGCCGTGGACCGAGAGCAGGTCGGCACCGGCAAGCGAGGCCGAGCGAGCGGCACCGCGCACCTGATGCGGAATGTCATGGAACTTGAGGTCGAGGAAGACCTTAAAGCCCAAATCCTTGAACGTCTTGACGATCTCGGGACCCTCGGCGTAATAGAGCGTCATGCCCACCTTGAGCCAGGCGGCATGGCCCGAAAGCTCGTGGGCGAGCTCGAGTGCGCGCTCACGGTCGCAGTCGAGGGCGACGATAACACGGTCGCGGGCATCGGTCTCTAGCATTCGAACGCACCTACCAGCTCGTTGATGTCCTTTACGCCCTGGGACTCCGCCCAGGCCTCGAGCTCGTGCGCAATCTTAAGCGAAGCACACGGGTCGACGAAGTTGGCCATGCCGACCGACACGCAGGTGGCGCCGGCCAGGATAAACTCGGCCGCATCCTCGCCGGTCATGACACCGCCGACACCGTTGATGGGGATATCGACGGCCTGGGCGACCTCCCAGACCATGCGCACGGCGATGTGGTGGCACAGCGGGCCCGAAAGGCCGCCCTTGGGCTTGGCCACACGGGACTTGCGGGTGTGCACGTCAATGGCCATGCCCTGGATGGAGTTGATGACCGAAAGGCCGTCGGCGCCGGCAGCCTCGAGGGCGCGGGCGATCTCGGCGACGTTGACCGGAGCCATCTTAACGAACAGTGGCTTATCGGTCACCTTGCGGCAGGCAGCCATAACGGAAGAGGCGCCCTCGGGCGTGGAGCCCATGGCGGCACCGCCGGCGGCAATGTTGGGGCAGCTCACGTTGATCTCATAGCCGGCAGCCCAGGGGCACAGCTCGACATACATCTCGAGCGCGCGCACGAACTCATCAACGGAGTGACCGGCAACCTGGCAGATGACCTGGCAACCGTCCTTGGAGAGCTGCTCGAGCCACGGACCGGACTCGCGGGCGAAAGCGGCCACACCGGGGTTCTGCAGGCCCACGGAATTGATCATGCCGCCGGGGATCTCGGCCATGCGGGGTGCAGGATTGCCGGGCCAGGGCTCGGCAGCGCAACCCTTGGTGGTGATGGCACCCAGCTGGGAGACATCAAAGAAGTTCTGGAACTGCCAACCGTAGCCAAAGGTACCGGCTGCGGTGTTGATGGGGTTCTGCATCTTGACGCCGCCGAAATCGACGGACATGTTCACGGTACCCACTAGAAGACCACCACCTTGGAAGCATCAAACACGGGGCCGCACATGCAGGCACCCTTCATACCGTCGACCGTCTCGACATTGCAGGTGTTGCAGGCACCAAAGCCGCAGCTCATCATGCGCTCGAGCGACACCTCGCAGTACGCGCCGGCCTCGGCGGCAGCGGCGGCGACTTTCTTCATCATAACGGCGGGACCACAGCTGGCGACGTAGTCGTAACCGCCCTTGCCGAGCAGCTCAGCGGCAGGATCGGTGCATAAGCCATGCGTACCCAACGAGCCGTCGTCGGTGCACACGTTGACCGTGGCTCCCAGCGCGCGGAACTCATCGACGCCCACGACCTTGGACGCGGTGCCAAAACCCAGGCACACGTCAACGGCCACGCCCTGCTCGGCAAGCATGCCAGCGAGGCACAGCACGGGCGGAACACCGATGCCGCCCGCCACGAGCAGCGCCTTCCTGGTGCCCTCGGGTACCAGCCAGCCGCGGCCGCCAGGGCCCAACAGGTTGGACTTGGAGCCGGGGCCCATCTGCGACAGACGACGGGTGTCGTCGCCCACGACGGCGTACCACAGCTCGACGGTACCGGCCTCGGCGTCAGAGCGATAGAAGCTCAAGGGCACGCGAAGCAACGAAGAGGCATCGCCGGGCACGGCGATGTTCACAAACTGACCGGGCTTGAGCGCACTTGCAAGCTTGGGGGCCGAAATAACGAGCGAGAAGATGCCGTCGGCGATCTCCTGGTTCGAGACGACCTCGAAGTCGTGCATGCGTGCAGTGGAAGGTGTGGGCATAGACGCTCCAATCCCCCATGCAGTTGCATGGACCAAACGAACAGAAAGCGCGGCACCGCAAGGGCACCGCGCACAAAAGCGATAAGGCTATGCTAGCAGATGCAGCCGTCGGCAAGCGTCTGTTTACCGCCGACAAACACATCGGTGGCACGACCGGTGAGCGTGCGGCCGGCAAAACCGGAGTTCTCGGCGCGCGACTCGTAACCGTCCTCGCCGACCGTCCAGGTGACAGACGCGTCGAAGACGGTCAGGTCGGCAACAGAGCCCGCCTTGACCTGAACCTGGTCGAGGCCCAGGATCTCACGCGGCTTAATAGCCATGAGCTCGACCATGCGGCCCATACCCATCTTGCCCGTGTTGACCAGCTCGGTGAGCACGAGCGACAGCGAGGTCTCGAGGCCGATCATGCCAAAGGGCGCGAGCTCGAACTCACGGGCTTTCTCCCACGGCGTGTGGGGAGCGTGATCGGTGACGATGACGTCGACGGTGCCGTCGATGACACCCTGGCGGATGGCCTCGGCATCCTCGTCGGTACGCAGCGGCGGGTTAACCTTGAGCGAGGTGTTGTAGGTCTCGTCCAGGTCGTTCTCGGTCAGGAACATGTGATGCGGGGTGGCCTCGCAGGTAACCTGAACGCCAGCGGCCTTGCCGGCACGCACGAGCTCCAGGCCATGGGCGGTGGAGATGTGCTGGATGTGCAGCTTGGCACCGGTCAGTTTGGCGATCTCGATGTCGCGGGCGATCTGGAGTTCCTCGCCGGCAGCCGGCCAGCCCTCGAGGGCCAGACGAGTCGAAACCTTGCCCTCGTTGATCTGGCCGTGGCCGACCAGGTCCTCGTCCTGGCAATGGCTCATGAAGACCTTGCCGAACATCTTGCCGTAGTCCATGCAGCGACGGAGCATGCCTGCACCCTGCACGCCGCGACCGTCGTCGGTGAAGGCGACGGCGCCGTGGGCGACCATATCGCCCATCTCGGACATAGCCTCGCCCTTAAGACCGCGGGTCATGGCGCCAGAAGGATAGACGCGGCAGTGGCCGACCTCGGCAGCGCGGGACTTGACGAACTCAACAACGGTACCGTTATCGGTAACGGGGTCGGTGTTGGGCATGGCGCACACGCCAGTGAAGCCGCCCTTGGCAGCTGCGCGGGTGCCGCTCTCGATGTCCTCTTTGACCTCGTAGCCGGGCTCGCGCAGGTGGACGTGCATGTCCACCAGGCCAGGGACAAGGTACTTACCGGAAAGGTCGCGGACCTCGGCTCCCTCGGCGGCGAGGTTCTCGCCGACCTCGGCAATCTTGTCGCCGTCGATCAGGACGTCAACGACACCGTCAAGCTCGACGGACGGATCGACGACGTGGGCATTCTTAAGAAGCAAGGCCATTATCGGCACCTCCAAGCAGCAGATACAGGATAGCCATACGCACGCAGATACCGGCGTAGACCTGCTCCAGGATGACGGAGCGTTGCGGGTGGTCGGCCATATAGGAGTCGAACTCGACGCCGCGGTTGATGGGGCCCGGATGGCAAATGATCGCGTCGGGCTTCATGAGCTTCTCACGGTCCTTGGTCAGGCCGAAGAGCTTGTGGTACTCGCGAATGGTCGGGAACGGGGCACCCTCGAGGCGCTCCTGCTGTACGCGCAGCATGTAGACGACGTCCAGCTCGGGCAGGACGGAATCGAGGTCGCTCGTCACGTGGTCGCAGCCCAGAACCTCGGGCGCCGGCGGCAGCAGCGTGCCGGGGGCGACGGCGTAGGTCTCGCAGCCCATGATCTTCAACGCGGGGATCAGCGAGCCACAAACACGGGAGTGGGCGATGTCGCCGACGACGGCGACTTTCAGACCGTGGAAGTCACCCTTGTGCTCCCAGATGGTGTACAGGTCGAGCAGAGCCTGCGTGGGGTGGTTGTGCTTACCGTCACCGGCGCAGATAACACTCGCGGGCGAATTCTGCGTGACAATGTAGGGAGCACCGGCATGTTTGTCGCGCACGACGATGCAGTCGATCTTGTAGGCGTTGAGCGTCTCGACGGTATCGACGAGGCTCTCGCCCTTGACCGTGGAGGTCGAGGAGCCGCCAAAGTTGAGGCTGTCGGCCGAAAGACGCTTCTCGGCAAGCTCGAAGGAGCTGCGGGTACGCGTCGAGGGCTCGTTGAACATATTGACGATGGTCTTGCCCTTGAGCGTGGGGACCTTCTTGATGGCACGCTCGTTGACCTCGGAGAACGCCTTGGCGGTCTCGAGGATGAGCTTGATGTCCTCTTCGGAGTACTCGGTAATGTCGATCAGGTGCTTATGATTGAACGCCACGGTACTACTCACCTCCCAGCGGCGCGGAGCCCACGTGGGAACCCGGCGCGACGTCGTTGATCTCGACAGCGGTGCGGCCGTCGACTTCCTTCATATATAGGTGCACGTTCTCCTCGTGCGACGAGGGAACGTTCTTGCCGACAAAGTCCGGCGAGATAGGGAGCTCGCGGTGACCGCGGTCAACGAGAACTGCCAGCTCGATGCGGCTCGGACGGCCCAGGTCCATAACGGCGTCCAGAGCGGCGCGGATGGTGCGACCCGTGTACAGGATGTCGTCCACCAAAACGACGCGCTTGCCGTCGACGCTGAAGGGAATGTTGGTAGCGTGGATCGCGGGAGCGAAGTTAGTCGCATAGTCATCGCGATAGAAGCTGATGTCCAGGCTGCCGAGCGGAACGTCAACACCCTCGATCTCCTTGATCGCCTCGGCGAGCTTCTTTGCCAGAAGGTCGCCGCGCGTGACGATGCCGACCAGAGCGAGGTCTTCACAGCCCTCGTTGCGCTCGAGAATCTCGTGCGCGATGCGGGTCATCGCTCGGTTGACGGCGGTCTCGTCCATGATGACCGCCTTGGGGGAAGTCGTGCCCATCGATCTCCTTCCTCACATGTCTTGACTGCTGATACAGTCAAAAAAATAGATGCCCGACCGCTCAAAGCGGACCAGACACCCACAGGAAGGACTGCTCTATGGCAGCAATATAAATCCATGTGGGTATCTCGTACCCCTTTAATGGTCAAGGGATAGTGTAGCCAACCCCGAGCTTAATTGCGAGCATTAATACGGAGCAATCCGCAAACGGACTCAACGCTCCATAAACCTATATATATTTGCGGGACAAGCTTGAAAACGTCGATGCGAGCTGGCATAATCCCCTCTGCTACACGCAAATCGGATCTACGTCCAGGGCCGTAGCGTGGGCACTATCGCCATAAGAGAAATATCTCTGTGTAGATTACGCACAGGGAGCTGCTTCTGTGCTATAGTTCAGGCTTGTTTGTTAACGCGACATGTTCGTTTGTCGCCCAAGGAGGGTCAGTTATGTCCAAAGTTTGCGAAGTTTGCGGTAAGCACCCCGTTGCCGGTCGCTCCATCAGCCACTCTCACCGCGTCACCAACCGTAAGTTCCGCCCCAACATCCAGCGCGTCTACGTCGTCGTCGATGGTCACCGTCGCAAGATGAACGTTTGCTCCACCTGCCTTAAGTCTGGCAAGGTTGCGCGCTCCTAAATAAGGTCTTACCAACAAGTACCTCGGACTCTCCGGGTCAAAGACCTCGCGTTCACATAGAACTTACCAAAGGCGTCCTCTCTTGTGGAGGGCGCCTTTTTGCACTCATTGGGGACAGACTTACATGGGTGTTTTCACTCATTGGGGACAGACATGATGCGTGTCTGCGGCGCCCCGACTAGCTCCGGCCCCTGCCTCACGCAGCTTCCTTCCAGCCCGCAGTGGCCTTGGTCACACTTGTAGCGCCGATACCGGTGATACGGGCAATTTGCTTGACCGTGAGATGTGCCTGCCTGAGCCTCAGCAGGCAGGCATCGCGTTCGGGGCGTGGCAGGGCCTTAAGCAGCTTAGGATCTATGCTCGGCAGGACTTCGCGCGCAACGGAAAGGGCCTCCTCATCGGGGATCCGACGGCGTGGAAGAACCTCCACCGACCAGATGCGCCCGGCAGCTTCCTTGAGATGTTCGCAATAGCAACGGGAGCCTCCGACAATATCGAGCATAGGGGCCGCATCACAAATGTCAAAGGGATCGTAGCCCAGCTGATATGCCTTGAAGCTTGACCATCGGTACGCCTCGAGTGAGTCGAGCGCACCTTTCACAGGATTGAGATGGATATAATCGAGCAGCTGCACCGCCATAACAGATCCAGAACAGCGAAATTGCAAAACGATGTCTGTCCCAAATGAGTGAAAGCACTCATATAAGTCTGTCCCCAATGAGCGGGCCGATGCCAGGCAGATATTTTAATTAAAACGCTTCATCTAGTTGAAGCGTTTTAGTGTGCCTTTTACGGGAATCTTACCGTTCGCCGAATAATTTCTTGCTATCATGCAACACGTAGGGTAAATCTCCGATCGCAAGGAGACACAAATGGTGAAAAAGTCACCGGAAAACACTACTCCCGCAATTGTGGACAACGTAGAGGCGCTTGAGGCTAAACTCGCTCAGATGCGAGAGGCCCAGGCGCTTTTTGCTACGTACACGCAGGAGCAGGTCGACAAGATCTTCTACGAGGCCGCCATGGCCGCCAACAAGGCTCGTATCCCGTTGGCGAAGATGGCCATCGAGGAGACCGGTCGTGGCGTTCTTGAGGACAAGGTCATCAAGAACCACTACGCCGCAGAGTACATCTACAACGCTTACAAGAACACCAAGACCTGTGGTGTCATTGAGCGCGACGAGGCCTACGGCATCACCAAGATCGCTGAGCCCATCGGCATCGTGGGCGCCGTCATCCCGACGACCAACCCCACCTCCACCGCGATCTTCAAGACGCTGATCAGCCTGAAGACCCGCAACGCCATCATCATCTCCCCGCACCCGGCTGCCGCCAAGTGCACCATCGCCGCCGCCAAGCTCGTGCTTGACGCCGCCGTCAAGGCCGGCGCCCCCGAGGGCATCATCGGCTGGGTCGATGTCCCCTCCATCGAGCTGACCAACATGGTCATGCGCGATGTCGACATCATCCTCGCCACCGGTGGCCCGGGCATGGTCAAGGCCGCCTACTCCTCGGGCAAGCCCGCCCTGGGCGTTGGCGCCGGTAACACCCCGGTCGTCATCGACGACACCGCCGACGTGCTGCTCGCCGTCAACTCCATCATCCACTCCAAGACCTTCGACAACGGCATGATCTGCGCTTCCGAGCAGTCCGTGACCGTCATCGACACCATCTATGACCAGGTTAAGGCCGAATTCCAGAAGCGCGGCTGCTACTTCGTCAAGCAGGGTGCCGAGATGGAGGCCCTGCGCGGCGCCATGTTCAAGAACGGCGCTCTCGATCACCGCATCCCCGGCATGGCTGCCGCCAAGATCGCCGAGCTCGCCGGTATCGAGGTTCCCGCCAAGACCAAGATCCTGATCGCCGAGGTCACCTCCACCGACCCCGCCAAGGAGGAGTTCTCCCACGAGAAGCTCTCCCCTGTCCTGGCCATGTATCACGCCAAGGACTTCCAGGAGGCCGTCGACAAGGCCGAGCACCTGGTACTCGCCGGTGGCCCGGGCCACACCGCCTCTCTGTACGTGCATCCCGCCCAGGCCGATAAGATCAGCCTGTTCGAGCATGTCATGAAGGCCTGCCGTATCGTCATCAACACCCCGTCCTCGCACGGCGGCATCGGTGACCTGTACAACTTTGGCATGAAGCCGTCTCTGACCCTGGGCTGCGGCTCCTGGGGCGGCAACTCCGTCTCCGAGAACGTTGGGGTGAAGCACTTGATCAACGTTAAGACTGTGGCCGAGCGCCGTGAGAACATGCTGTGGTTCCGCGCTCCCGAGAAGGTCTACTTCAAGAAGGGTTCCACGCCCGTCGCTCTCGACGAGCTGGGCAGCGTCATGGGCAAGAAGCGCGCCTTTATCGTCACCGACCAGTTCCTCTTCAAGAATGGCAACACCCGCGCCATCGAGGCCAAGCTCGACGAGATGGGCATCGCCCACGACTGCTTCTACGACGTCGAGCCCGATCCGTCGCTGCAGTGCGCACGTCGCGGCGCCAAGCAGATGGCTCTCTTTGAGCCGGACGTCATCATCGCCGTCGGCGGTGGCTCCGCTATGGACGCCGGCAAGATCATGTGGATGATGTACGAGCACCCCGAGTGCAAGTTTGAGGACATGGCCATGGACTTCATGGACATCCGCAAGCGTATCTTCACCTTCCCCGAGATGGGCAAGAAGGCCTACTTCGTCGCCGTCCCGACCTCTTCGGGCACCGGTTCCGAGTGCACGCCGTTCGCCATCATCACCGACAAGGAGACCGGCATCAAGTGGCCGCTCGCCGACTACGCGCTGCTCCCCAACATGGCTATCGTTGACGCCGACAACTGCATGACCGCCCCGCGCGGCCTGACCGCCGCCTCCGGCATCGACGTCATGACCCACGCCATCGAGTCCTATGTCTCCATCATGGCCTCCGACTACACCAAGGGCCTCTCCGAGCGCGCTGCCAAGCTCGTCTTCGAGAACCTGCCCTCCAGCTTCGAAAACGGCGCCAAGGACCCGCATGCCCGCGAGGAGATGCACAACGCCTCCTGCATGGCCGGTATGGCCTTCGCCAACGCCTTCCTGGGCCTCAACCACTCCATGGCCCACAAGCTCGGTGCCTTCCATCACCTGCCCCACGGCATCGCCAACGCCATCATCCTGACTCGCGTCATGCGCTACAACGCCGCCGAGGCCCCCGTCAAGATGGGCACGTTCTCCCAGTATCCCTACCCCAACGCGCTGCACAACTACGCCGAGATGGCCAAGTACTGCGGCATCGAGGGCAAGGACGACAAGGAGGTCTTCGAGAACTTCATCACGAAGCTCGAGGAGCTCAAGGACTTCATCGGTGTCAAGAAGACCATCGCCGACTACGGTGTTGACGAGCAGTACTTCCTCGACACCCTCGACGAGATGACCGAGCAGGCATTCAACGACCAGTGCACCGGCGCTAACCCGCGCTACCCGCTCATGAGCGAGATCAAGGAGCTCTACCTGGACGCCTACTATGGCCGCGAGCCCCAGGACTACGCCGTCTGCTAGTTTTTAGCACGGTTATTTCGGCGGGGGTGAACGGGCGCACGCACGCCCCCGCCGCTGCTTCTATCGCATCGTTGAAAGGATGCAATCATGCTGCTCCCCGAATCCAAGACCGAGCTCGTCCGTCGCGGCAACAAAGTCGTTTACGACCTGGGCGACAAGATCGTCAAGGTCTTTAACGAGACCAAGCCCGTCTCCGACGTGTTCAACGAGGCTTTGAATCTTGCCCGCATCAATGAGTGCGGCATCCGCAGCCCCAAGGCTCTCGAGGTTTCTCAGCTCGAGAACGCCAACGGCTGGGCGCTCGTGACCGAGAAGGTTCCGGGCACCACCCTTGCCGAGAAGATGACTGCCGAGCCCCAGCGCTTTGGTGAGTACCTCGAGATGTTCGTCGACCTCCAGATCGAGATCCACGGCTACACCTCCCCGCTGCTCAACCGTCAGCGCGACAAGTTCGCCCGCATGATCGACAGCCTCGATCAGCTCAATGCCACCACGCGCTACAACCTTCAGGAGCGTCTGGACGGCATGACCAAGGAGTTCAAGGTCTGCCACGGCGACTTCAACCCCTCCAACGTCATCGTTGGCGACGACGGCCAGCTGTACGTCTGCGACTGGGCACACGCCACCCAGGGCTCCCCTGCTGCCGACGTTGCCACCACCTACCTGCTCTTTGCCCTCAACAGCAAGGACCAGGCCGAGGCCTACCTGGAGCTCTACTGCGATCGCGCCGACATGCCCATGCAGGTCGTGCGTCAGTGGACGAGCATCGTCGCCGCTTCCGAGCTCGCTCGTAAGCGCAACGTGAACGATGAGTTCCTTAAGAACTGGATCGACGTCGTCGATTATCAGTAATATCTGAGCGATTTATTTCGCATCGGAGGCACAAAGGAAAACCCCGCAGCTCGCATGGGCTGCGGGGTTTTCCTTTTAGCAACAACTGTCCCTTAGACGCAAAAGCGGCCCTGCATCTCTACCTCGAGAGACGCAGGGCCGCTTAACAAGTGCACTAAACGCAGCGGGCTCGATTAACGGCGTGCTGCTTTCACAAGCTCAGCCACCTTGGCGACAACCTCATCGATCGCCACATCCTCGCGCTCGCCCGTGGCACGATCCTTGAGCTCGACGGTGCCGTTCTTAAGGCCGCGCTTGCCGAGCACCACCTGATAAGGGAAGCCCATAAGGTCGTTGTCGGCAAACTTAAAGCCGGGACGCTCGTCACGGTCGTCTACGACAACCTCGATACCCTCGGCGCACAGACCCTCGACGATTTGATCGCAAACAGAAGCGCACTCCTCCTTCTTGGGGTCGAGCGGAATCACCGCAACCTCGTACGGGGCAACGGAGACCGGCCAAACGATACCGTGCTCGTCGTTGTGCTGCTCCACGACGGCAGCGAGCGAGCGGGAAACGCCCACGCCGTAGCAACCCATGATAAGCGGCTTCTCCTTGCCGTCCTCGTCCATAAAGGTGGCACCCATGGCCTCGGAGTACTTGGTGCCCAGCTGGAAGACCTGGGAAACCTCGATGCCGCGAGCAGCGGAGAGCGGCTTGCCGCAGAGCGGGCAAGGGTCGCCGGCAACGACGGTAACCAGGTCGGCCCACTCGTCGACGGTAAAGTCGCGCTCGGGGCAGGCACCGGTAAAGTGATAGTCGACTTCGTTGGCACCGCAGGCCCACTGCTTGGACTCGCGCAGGCTCTCGTCGCAGACCAGACGAATGCCCTCGGGCAGGTTAACCGGTCCGATAAAGCCCTTATGCAGACCGTAGGTCTGGAGCTCCTCGTCGGTCATCATGCGATAGCCCTTGCCAAAGACATGCTCGGCCTTGCAGTCGTTGAGCTCATGATCGCCCGGAACGATGGCCACAACCGGCTTGCCCTCGGCGTCGATGAGAGCCAGCGACTTGCGCGTACCGTTCTCGGGGAAGCCGAAGAACTTGGCGACGGCCTCGATGGTGCCCATACCCGGAGTCTCGACCTTGGTGAGCGTGCCGTCGCCGGGGCCCTCGGTCACAACGACCTTGGTGCTTGCCGCCTCGTCATCGGCAGCAAAGCCACAATCGTCGCAGTAGACCAGCGAAGCCTCGCCGGCATCTGCCAGCGCCATGAACTCGACGGAGGTGTCGCCACCGATCTCGCCGGAATCGGCGACGACGGGCAGGGCCTTAATGTAGCAGCGCTCGCAGATATTGGCGTAGGCCTGCTTCATCTTGTCATACTCCTCCTGCAGGCTCTCCTGCGTGGCAGAGAAGCTGTAGGCGTCTTTCATGATGAACTCGCGACCGCGCATCAGGCCAAAGCGGGGACGGAACTCGTCGCGGAACTTGTCCTGGATGTGATAGAGATTCACCGGCAGTTGCTTGTATGAACGCAGCTCGTTGCGCACCAGGGCAGTCACGGTCTCCTCGTGCGTGGGGCCGAGCACGAACTCGCGGCCGTGACGGTCATCAAAGCGCACGAGCTCCTTGCCATAGGCATCGATACGGCCGGACTCACGCCACAGCTCGGCATCGACCATGATGGGCATCATGAGCTCCTGGGCGCCGGCGGCGTCCATCTCGTCGCGCACGATGTTCTCAATCTTGCGAATCGAGCGCCACGCGAGCGGCAGATAGGAATAGAGACCGGCGGCCTCCTTGCGGATCATACCGGCACGGAGCAGCAGGCGATGGCTCGCAAGCTCAGCGTCGGCCGGATCCTCTTTGAGCGTCGGAGCATACAGCTTAGACATATACATTGGTCGGGTCATTTATTTCTCCTCAATAAGCTTGTCGACCTCGGCCATAAGCGCGTCGACAATTTGGTCCTCCGCTACTTTACCAATGATCTGGCCGTGCGAAAAGAGCAGGCCCTGACCACGTCCGCAAGCAACGCCCAGGTCGGCATCAGAAGCCTCACCGGGGCCATTAACGGCACATCCCATGACGGCAATCGAAAGCGGCGCGGCATAGTTCTTAAGCCGCTCGGTTACTTCCTCGGCGATTGCGATCAGGTTAACCTGACAGCGGGCGCACGTGGGGCACGAGACAATCTCGGGGCCGCGGCGACGCAGGCCCAGCGACTGCAAAATTCCCCAGGCGACCGGCGGCTCCTCAACCGGATCGGCCGTGAGCGAAACGCGCATGGTGTCACCGATTCCCTCGGACAGCAGGATGCCAAGGCCCACCGAGCTCTTGATGGTGCCCTGCAGCTTGGTGCCCGCCTCGGTTACACCCAGGTGGAGCGGAACGTGGGGAATCTCACGCGACAGGGCACGATAGGTGTCGAGCGTCGTTTGCACGCTATGGGCCTTGGCCGATAGCACAATGTTCGTAAAGCCGCGGTCTTCAAAATGCTTGACGAAACGTTCGCTCGACATCACGAGCTTTTCGGGCTGCGTGAGGTCGTCGCGCTCAGCGATATCCTGCTCAAGCGAACCAGCATTGACGCCGATACGAATCGCACAGCCCGCGGCACCCGCAGCATCGATCACCGCGTCAACCTTGGCCCAATCGCCGATATTGCCGGGATTGATGCGCAGCTTGGCAGCACCGGCCTCAACGGCACCAATGGCGAGCTTATGGTTAAAGTGGATGTCGGCAACGATCGGCACCGGAGACTCGGCACAGATGGCGCGGAAACCCTCAAGCGCGGCCTCGGTGGGCACGCTCACGCGCACGATATCGCAGCCAGCCTGCGCCAACGCGCGCACTTGCGCAAGCGTTGCCTGGGCATCAGCGGTATCGGTGCAGGTCATGGATTGAACCGCCACCGGCGCGCCTCCACCGATCTGCACGTCGCCCACATGCACGGGGCGCGTCAACTCGCGAGGCAAAGGATGGGATAAAGACAATCCAAACACTCCCCTACAGAATAAATCGAAGGATGTCGGAACGAAGCATATAGACAAACAGCAGCGCAAAGAGCGCGATGCCCACATAGCTCACAATCGTCTGGACCTTGAGCGGAAGCTCGCGGCCCGCAATCTTTTGAATGATCTCGATGAGCAACTTGCCGCCATCGAGTGGCGGGATAGGCAGCAGGTTCATAAAGCCAAGCGAGAACGAAATGAGAGCGGCAAACGAAAGGAACGTGGCAGGGCCGGCAGCAGCAGCTTGTGAGGACATAACGCTAATACCCACGATCGAAGAGGACTGATCGAGAATCTCCATCGTATGCTGCGGCTGGAGCAGGCGCATCACGCCCTCCGCTGTCTGCACGACATAGGAGAACGACAGGCGAGCCGACGTGATGGGGTCTAAACGAACCACCTGCGTAGAGACATACACACCTAGGCGTTCGTCCTCTTTGAGCGCAACCGTGGTCGAATGCTTCTTGCCGTCACGCTCATACTCAATGGCGATATCGTCCTTACCAGCAGCCTTGCCAATGGCATCGTAAACGTCCATCCAGGTAGAGCACGATATTCCGTCGACCGAAAGAATCGCGTCGCCATCCTCGATTCCCGCCGCGGAGGCAATCGAGCCTTCGTCAACCTGGCCGATCACATTGGTGTCCACCGGCACCGTGACACCCGCGATGGAATAGATGCTCATAAGGAGCAAAAAGCCCGTCAGGATATTGACGATAATGCCCGCAAGCAGCATAAAGGCACGCTTGACAAAGCCCTGACCCAAATAGGTGTGCGAGCGCTCGCGTGCAAGGAATTCGGCCTCGCCGCACGGCAGTTCCCATACATCGCCCTCGGCAGTCGCGTGCTCGCGATCGAACCGACGGCCGTCAAAGGTGGTATAACCCGCCGCGTCACGCGGCAGGGTCTGGTACTTGGTGGGATAGTAACCAGGCGAAGGCTTTTCCCCTTCTTCATACCAAGGAGCTATGGAGCCCCAACCCAGCAGCAAAGCACAGGCCTCGAGCACATCCTCCTCGGACAGCTCAAGCTCGACGGCAAGATCGGCCACCGTCACACGGCCGTGGCGATAGATGGCGGCAAGCACGCGATCGGCACACAAGACATCGGTCGGATCCATGCCACAGATGGCAGCATACCCACCCAGCAACAGCGGGGTCACGCCAAACTTGGTGCCGATCCGACGAGACGTATGGTGAATATCAAAGCGACACGGCAGGCCCAAAAAGAACTCAGTCACCCGGACGCCGCAGGCACGCGCCGCCAAAAAGTGGCCGCCCTCGTGCAAAAACACGAGGACGGAAAGCATCAGCAGGCCCCAAAAGACCGATGAGAGAACGCTCAGAACAGTTTCCATAAAACGAAAAAGCAATCCTTATGGGTTAAGAACGGGTTGCGACGAGCACTTGCGCGGCCTTTTCACGCGCCCACGCATCGATACCGCGAAGCTGTTCAAACGAATCGACCGTCTGCGCATCATGCGCATCCATACAGGATTCCACAATGCGATCGATATCGGTAAAACTGCAGCCATCATGCAGGAAGGCATCGACGGCGACCTCGTTGGCGGCATTGAGCACGCACGGCATGGTGCCGCCCGTCTTGCCCGCACGCTCGGCCAGCGCCAGGCAGCGAAACGTATCCATGTCGGCCGCATCAAAGGTAAGCTGACCCAACTCGCGGAAATCGATGCGCGGAGCCGGAGTATCCCAGCGCTCGGGATACGAGAAGGCAAACTGGATGGGGATGCGCATGTCAGATGCCCCGAGATGCGCCATCACGGAGCCGTCGGCAAACTCGACCATCGAATGAATCTTTGACTGGCGCTGAACGACCACGTTGATAAAGTCGAGGTCGCAACCGAAGAGGTGCATCGCCTCGATACGCTCCAGGCCCTTGTTCATGAGGGTAGCGGAGTCAATCGTGATCTTGGCACCCATAGCCCACGTAGGGTGCGCCAGGGCATCGGCACGCGTCACACGGTCGAGTTCCTCGCGCGAACGGCCAAAGAACGGACCGCCCGAGCAGGTAAGCCAAATACAATGGGCCTCGTGCGGATTCTCACCCAGATAGCATTGGTAAATTGCAGAGTGCTCGGAATCGACCGGGATAAGCTGACCAGGCTGAGCCAACGGCATCAGCAGGTCACCGCCAACAACGAGCGACTCCTTATTGGCAAGGGCAAGGCGCTTATTCGAGGTCAAGGCCGCGTGGCTCGCCTCGAGACCGGCGGCGCCCACAATAGCGACAAGCACGCAATCGACATCGTCGCGACGCGCGAGCTCGCAAACCGCCTGCGCACCAACGCCGAGCTCCGTTCCCTCGGGCAACTCCTGCAGCACGGCGTCATCGCCATGAGCGACATCGGCCACGGCAACCGCCGGAACCGAGAACTCGCGGGCAGCTGCAACGAGCTCGGAGGTGCTGGAATTAACGGAAAGCGCCGTCACCTGCAGACGATCGGCATGCTGACGGCAAACATCGAGCGCCTGAGTGCCGATAGAGCCCGTACAGCCCAGGATGGCAACACGAAGGCGTCCATCGGAGCCATACGTCGTCTGGAAGGACATTACAGCACGCCTCCGATCATCAGCATCAGCTGCGCGGTGATGCAGCCGAAGATAAGCGAATCGCTACGATCGAGCATGCCGCCGTGACCCGGGATAAGGTTACCGGAATCCTTGACGCCCACGCCACGCTTGATGCGCGACTCGATAAGGTCGCCGATAACGCCCAAGATGGACACAACCACGCCGCAAAGCAGCGCATAGGGCAAGCTCAGCTTATAGAGATGCGTCACCCACAAAATGAGCCAGATGAGAACCGAGCCCAGAATGCCACCAACAAAGCCCTCCCAGCTCTTGTTGGGAGAGATCTTGGGGACCATCTTGTGTTTGCCGATACGGCTGCCCACGATGTAGGCAAACGAATCGGAAACCCAAAGGGACGCGCAAACACCCACTGAAAGCAGGGCGCCGGCAAAACCGGGCACGGCATCGCGCAGCAGCACAATAGCCGACAGCATAAAGCCTGTGTAGATGGGACCCATGAGCGTCACGGCCACATCAGAGATGCGGGTACGCGGCGACCAAACATACCAAATGCCCACCGCGAGCATCAGTGCAAAAAGCAGGGCGTTCAGCAAAAGCGAATCGCCAAGCGCCGATAACGGAAAGAGCACGGCGGCAATAATGCCCAGATGCTCGTTGGCGACCTTGCCATCGAGCCTCGTCATACGGAAAAACTCAAAGCAGCAAAGCCCGCTCATGACAGAGACAAAAATGGCGGTGGGCACGATACCCAAAACCAGGCACAGGATAAAGACGACGGCGTAGACGATACCGGCGGCGGCACGGGTAATAAAGCCCGCAAGCCACGAACCGGTGCCGCTCTTCGCTGCAGGCGCTCCCGCAGTGGCAGCTTTGCGCGCAGGCGTCTTGGGAGCAGATGCCTTGGGACGATCGGACACGATTAAGCCTCCTCGGTCTTGCTCAGTCCACCAAACCTACGGTCACGGCCCTGATAGGCCAAAATGGCGTCAACAAGGCCCCAACGATCAAAGTCAGGCCAATAGGTATCGGTGACATAGAACTCGGAATAAGCCACCTGCCACAGCAGATAGTTCGAAAGGCGAAGCTCACCAGAGGTGCGAATGACCAGCTCGGGATCGGGAAGACCGGCGGTGTACAGGTGCGAAGCAACCATATCATCGTCGATAGCAGCAGGGTCGATCTTGCCGGCGGCGGCATCGAGCGCAAGCTGACGGGCGGCACGGGTAATCTCGGCACGCGCGCCGTAGTTGACGGCAAGCGCCAGCGTCATACCGGTGTGATCAGCGCACTCGGCAAGACCGCATTCAAAAACGTCGCGGGTCTTCTTGGGCAGCGCGGAAATATCACCCAAAAAGACAACACGGACATTTTCGCGCTTCAGAAGCGGCAGCTCATCGATAAACGTCTTGGCAAACAGATGCATCAAGACGTTGACCTCATGCTGCGGGCGGTTCCAGTTTTCGGTTGAAAACGCATAGGCGGAAAGCACGTCGACACCCAGACGCACGCAGGCGGTAATGATCTCACGAAGGGAGACGATACCCGCCTTGTGACCCTCGGTACGGGCAAGACCTCGCGCCGTAGCCCAGCGACCGTTACCGTCCATGATGCACGAGATATGGCGCGGAATGTTATTGAGGTCAAGGTCGGAAAAACCGACGCCCGCAGGGGCGTCGGCAAAGTACTCGACCAGTTTGTTCTCGTCGTATTGCACCTTAGATCTCCATGACCTCGGCTTCTTTTTCCTTCAGAAGCTCCTCGACCTTGGCGACATACTCGTCGGTATGCTTCTGCACCTTGGCCTGCTCACGGCGGACGTCGTCCTCGGTGAGCTCCTCATCGCGCTCGAGCTTGTTGTTAAAGTCGCGACGGATGTTACGGATAGACACCTTGGCCTGCTCGGCATACTCGCGGCACTCCTTGACGAGCTCGCGACGGCGCTCCTCGGTGGGAGCCGGGAACGGAAGACGAACAACGGTGCCATCGGAGTTGGGGGTAATACCCAGATCGGAAGCGCCGATGGCCTTGACGATGGCGTTGATAAGCGCCTTATCCCACGGCTCGATGAGCAGCATGTGGGCCTCGGGGGTCTTTACGGCGGCAACCTGCGTGACCGGCGTGGGAACACCGTAATAATCGACGGTGATGTCGGACAGAATATTAGCGTTGGCTCGGCCGGTACGGACCTTGGAGAAGTTATGCTTGAGGGACTCGAGCGACTTGTCCATGTGGGCGGTGATGTTCTCTGCCATGCTTAATCCTCCTGATAGACGAGCGTGCCGACGGGCTCACCCGAAAGCGCGCGCTTGACGTTGTCCTCGCCATCGATGTTGAGGACCAAAATGGGCATACGGTTATCCTGGCACAGGGCCGTAGCCGTGGAATCCATAACCTGCAGGCCGCGGACGAGCACCTCGTGATAGGTGATCCTGTCAAAGCGGACGGCATCGGCGCACTTGACGGGATCCTTGTCGTAGATACCGTCGACCTTGGTGGCCTTAATCAGAATCTCCGCACCGATCTCGCAGGCGCGAAGGGCCGCGGCGGTGTCAGTCGTAAAGTACGGATTGCCCGAGCCGGCCGCGAAGATAACGACATTGCCCTTGGACAGGTGATTGATGGCGCGACGACGAATATAGGGCTCGCAAATCTCGTTCATCTGGATGGCACTCATAACGCGGCAGGGAACATCGTTATGCTCGAAGGCATCCTGCAGGGCGAGCGCGTTCATAACGGTTGCAAGCATGCCCATGTAATCGGCCTGAGCACGCTCCATACCGCCGGCAGCTCCAGCCATGCCGCGGAAAATATTGCCGCCGCCGACAACGATGCCGACCTCATGGCCAACGGCAAGCAGCTCCTTGACCTGCTTGGCAAGATGGTCGGTAATCTTGGGGTCGATGCCATAGTGGCCATCGCCCATCAGTGCTTCGCCGGAAAGCTTCAGAAGCACGCGTTTATATCGGATGTCGGACAAAGCGATCCTCCTTTAATTAGACTCTCAATATGATATCAAAGGCTCTGCTTGGAGCCATGAAAAAGCAGGCTGTGAGTAAAACCCACAGCCTGCTCATTACCAGCTACAAGAGCTTATTTACTCGCCACGGACCAGACGGTCGAAGGCAACGACGGTAATGGTATCGCCGAGCTCCTTAGAGACCTGCTCGGCGTACTTCTTGATGGTGAGGGAGCTGTCCTTGATGAACTCCTGCTCGGTGAGCACGGACTGCTTGTAGAACTTCTCCAGACGGCCAACAGCCATCTTCTCCTGGATGGCCTCGGGCTTGCCGGACTCGGCAGCCTGAGCCATGTAAATCTGCTTCTCATGCTCGACGGTCTCGGCCGGAACCTGATCGCGGGTAGCGCAGATCGGAGCGACAGCGGCAACCTGAAGGGCAACGTCGTGGGCAAAGGTCTTGAAGGACTCAGCCTGAGCGGTCTCAGCCTTCTCGAAAGCAAACTCGACGAGGACGCCGATCTTACCACCCATGTGGATGTAAGAAGCGAGAGCGCCGTTCTCGACCTTGCGGGCGGCGAAGCGGGAGATCTTCATGTTCTCGCCCATGATGTGAATCATCTCGGTGAGCTCGGAGGAAACGGTCTCCTCGCCCATCGGCTTCTCGAGCAGAGCGTCGACATCGGCCGGCTCGGTGGTGGCGACAACCTCGGCGACCTTGGAAGCAAAGCCGGTGAACTTGGCGTTGGAGCCGACGAAGTCGGTCTCGCAGGAGAGCTCGAGCAGAGCGCCGGTCTTGCCATCCTCGGAGACGAACGCGGCGACAGCGCCCTCGTTGGTCTCGCGGCCAGCCTTCTTGGCAGCCTTAGCGAGGCCGTTCTTACGCAGAACGTCAACAGCGGCGTCCATGTCACCGTCAGCCTCGACGAGAGCCTTCTTGCACTCCATCATCGGGGAGTCGGTCATCTCGCGGAGCTGCTTGACCATAGCGGCGGTAATCTGGGCCATTGTGGTTCCTTTCAAAGAGATGAAAAAGACTTAATTAGGACTGATTTACTCGGCCTTGGGCTCAGCGGCCATCTCGGCCTCGGAGACCTGCTCCTTGCCGGAGCCAGCGAGGCAGGCGTCGGCCATGAGCTCGCACATAAGGGTGACAGCGGAGATGGCGTCATCGTTGCAGGGGATGCCGTACTCGACCTCGTCGGGATCGGAGTTGGTATCGATCAGAGCGACGACGGGGATGTTCAGGCGCTGGGCCTCCTTGATGGCGTTCTCCTCGCGCTTAGTGTCGATGACGAAGAGAGCCTGGGGCAGACCCTTCATGTCGCGGGCGCCACCGAGGTTGGTCTGGAGCTTAGCGAGCTCCTTACCCAGAACAGCCTGCTCCTTCTTGGGAAGAACAGCCATGCGGCCGTCCTCGACCATGGCCTCGAGCTCCTCCATGCGGTTGATGCGGGAGCGGATGGTGACGAAGTTGGTCAGCATGCCGCCGAGCCAACGCTGGTTGATGTAAGGCATGTTGGCGCGCTCAGCGGCGTTCTTGACGGCCTCCTGAGCCTGCTTCTTGGTGCCGACGAACAGCACGTTGCCACCCTTGGCAACGTTCTTGACGAAGGTGTAAGCCTGGTCGGCGTCAAGAATGGTCTGCTTGAGGTCGAGGATGTAGATGCCGTTGCGCTCACCGAAGATGAACGGCTTCATCTTGGGGTTCCAGCGACGGGTCTGGTGACCGAAGTGGCAGCCGGCCTCGAGCAGGGTGCGGATATTAATCTTGGTAGCCATGTTAAACCTCCTGTGGTTTGCCTCCGCGCGGGGTCATCCTCCAAAACCAACCCGGACATGTGCTACCAAAGCCCGGGCACCACGGTATGAAGTAGCCGCGCGTGCGTGATAAAAACCTGTTGCCGTGAAGCAACCCGATGAATGATAGCAGGATTACATCTTTCTGCCAACCCGAAATCAAAACCACACACACGGACGCGCGATCGATTGGATAGAACCCCTCTCCTGCCTTATTCGCCGCGCGGAAGAGCTTGGGTAACGGCGCGTTTGAGCCGATCGGGCGTGAGATGCGTATAAATCTGCGTGGTGGACAAGCTTGCATGCCCCAGCAACTCCTGGACAGAGCGCAAGTCCGCTCCGCCCTCGAGCAAATCGGTCGCAAAAGTATGGCGCATCGCATGCGGGGCGATATCGGAAGGGATACCCGCAAGCGTCGCCAACATATGAAACCGTCGCCTAAGCATGGCGGCGCTCATACGGTTGCCGCGTGCCGAGATAAACAGCGGATGCACACCGTTCGTACCGTCGCCACACTTTGCCTGAGCAAGAAGCTCCGGTCTTCCTTCCTCAATATAGCGGCGGGTCACATCGAGAGCACGCCGATACAGGGGCACGATGCGCTCCTTGCTCCCCTTACCCCAAAGCCGCAGCGTTCGCTCGGACCAAGCAATGGACTCAACATTGAGTGCCGCAAGCTCAGAGATGCGAGCCCCAGATGCATAGAGCAATTCGAGCATCGCCGCATCGCGCAGTCCCGCAGGCGTTGAAACGTCTGGCGCTGCAAGCAGTGCCTTAACCTGCTGGGTGGTCAGCACTCCGGGCAAATCGCGTGGAAGCTTGGGCGAGGCAATCGCAGAGACAGCGTCTCCATCGATAAGACCCTCGGCAGCCATCCATCGATAGAACGAACGAATGGCAGACAGGTGCGCCGCAATCGTCCTGGGCGCCACCTGCTCGCGCGACAGCTCCGCCAGATACATACGAACGGTACGTACGTCCGCCGTGCGCGCATCGATATCCCCACGCTCGCACCAAGCGGCAAAACGCTCCAGACGAGAGCCGTAAGCGATAACAGTGTTAGAAGAAAGCCCCTCGACGCGTGCAATATAGGCTATGAACGAGTCGACGGCACCGTACAGGTCAAAGGCTATGGCCGGTCGCCCCCAAACAGGTCGGAGCGCGATTCCAGATAGGAATCCAGGGCCTTAAGGGCGCGATCCGCATAGGCCTGATAGCGCTCACGTTTGCTGCGGCGTTTACCGTCCTCGAGGGGAGGCACCAGGCCAAAATTAACATGCATGGGCTGATATCCGACCGTAGCGGGATCGGTCGCATAGCCCACGAGCGCGCCGAGAGCGCCCACGCGCGGCAGCTCGACAGGAGCAACCTCGATAGCCTCGGCATAGGTATTGAGCGCAGCGAGGAGACCCGTCGCGACCGCTTCCATGTAACCCTCCGTACCGGTAATCTGTCCGGCAAGGCGCACGCCCGTGCCGGGTACGGCGAAGGTCCCATCGAGCACATGGGGAGCATCGACAAAGGTATTGCGATGCATGACGCCATAGCGGAAAAACTCGGCATTCTCCAGACCGGGAACCATATGAAAAACGCGCTTCTGCTCGCCGAAGGTCAGGTTGGTCTGGAAACCAACCAGGTTATAGGCGGTCTTCTCCTTGTTCTCGGCGCGCAGCTGAATCGCCGCCCAGGGACGGCGACCGGTGCGCGGGTCGGTGAGCCCGACGGGCTTCATAGCGCCAAAGCGGATGGCATCCTTGCCCGTGCGCGCAACCTCCTCGGCTGGCTGACAGGCCTGGAAGAGATCCCCGCCCTCAAAGTCCTTGAGCACCACGCGATCGGCCGTGGTAAGCGCCTCGATAAAGGCCTCGTACTCCTCCTTGTTGAGCGGGGCATTGAGATAGTCGCCACTCCCCTGCTCCTCGTAGCGCGACTGCGAGAACAGCACATCCATATCGAGCGTCGAGGCATCGACAATTGGGGCCGCGGCGTCAAAAAACGCCAGGGAATCACCACCGACGAGCTTCATGACCTCCCCGCTCAACGCCGGCGAGCACAAGGGACCCGCGGCGATAACCACATGGCCCTCGGGAATCTGGGTGACCTCGCCGTGAACGACCTCGATATTGGGACGGGCGGCAACCTCGGCCTCGACGAGCTCGGAGAATTTAACACGGTCGACCGCCAAGGCGCCACCAGCGGGAACGGCAGCGCGATGAGCGCAGTCGAGCAGCACCGAACCCATACGCTCGAGTTCGGCCTTCAACAGGCCGGCGGCGGAATCGGGTCGGGTCGACTTAAACGAATTGGAGCAGACGAGCTCCGCCAAGTGATCGGTATGGTGGGCAGGAGAGGTCACCAGCGGCCGCATCTCGCACAGCTTTACGGCAAACCCGCGATCTGCCAGCTGAATCGCGCATTCCGATCCCGCCAGACCGCCACCGATAACCGTCACTTGATCAAACAGCATCTGCAAACACCTTTCTAATTGACACGCTTTCCATTGTGACCGAAGGGCGTCTGAGCGTGAAGCGCAAACTTTGAGGGCGCATACCTTCCATCCATCATGCGCTCGATGAGTCCCTCGAGCTCGAGTGAGCCCAGGAGTTTGAGCACGCCGACGGCATCGAGGGAGACGAGCGCGGCAATGTCATCGACCTTGAGCGGCGAGGCAATGAGCGCGTGCATCACGGCCTGCTGCGTGGGGTTCAGATCGGCGATACCGGGCGCATCGGGACGCGAATAGCGCAGGGTGCCGTAAATTCGCGAGATGGCCATCTCAATAGACTCCTCGTCAACAATGCAGCAGGCACCGTTGGCGATGAGGTAGTTGGTCCCACGCGACTCTGGTGACAAAATGGAGCCCGGTACCGCGAGCAGTTCGCGCCCCAGGTCCATGGCGGCCTCCGCTGTCGAGAACGTGCCCGAGGGCATGCCGGCCTCCGACACGAAGAGCGCCTGCGAAAGCGCGGCAATCACCCGGTTACGCCGCGGAAAGGCAAATTTGCGTGGCCCCATACCCCAAGGCGAGATGGACACGACCGCGCCGCCCGTATCGATCGTGCGCGCGATGAGCCCTGCACTCGAGCGCGGGTAAACCACGTCGGCGCCCGTACCCAACACCACGACGTGCCTGCCACCAGCGTTGACCGCGGCCCAACCCGAGGCCTGGTCGCAGCCGACCGCACCGCCCGAGACCACCGTCACCCCCGCCTCGACCGCAACTTTCGCGGCCAGCTCTGCCACGGCAAGGCCGTACGGCGAGGCCTTGCGAGCGCCGATGATGGAGAGCGCAGGCGTCGACAGTGCGGCGGGATCGCCACGCACATAAAGCGTCTGGGGGACATCGGAGAGCTCCAAAACGGTAGCTGGATACAACACATCACCGGGATGCAGCTCAAAAGTCTCCTCGGGCATTACTGGTCCCTCCTCCCCTGGTACATCGCCGCCTCGAGCACGTGGTCTTGGGTTACCCGCTCACTTTCGGCAACATCGGCAATCGTGCGCGCGATACGCACCAAGCGCACGATGCCGCGCCCGGTAAGATGCGTGCGCCTCGACAGGCCGAGCACGCACTTTTCCGCTGCCCCATCGAGCGCAAAGGTCGAAACGACGCCGTCGATGGAACGTGACTCATCGTCCTCGGCCTCGGCATCTGCATCGTCCATACGGGACTCGCGCCAGGCGCGAAATGCCCGTCCCCGCACAACATAGTCACGTAGTTCAGCTGACGACATACCCTCGGCGCCCTCGATAATTACCTGCGGGTCGGGTCGGGTCACGTCAATCATAAGGTCAATACGATCGGCCAAGGGACCACGTAGCTTAGACCGATAGCGCTCAACCATCGAAGCCGAGCAGCGGCACGGTACCTCGCGATCGCCCAAAAAGCCGCAGGGACAGGGATTGCTCGCGGCAAGCAGCTGGAACCGCGAGGGAAACGTGAAAGCCCCATCGACGCGTACGATCTTGACGTAGCCGCGCTCGATGGGCTGACGGAGTGTCTGCAGCACGCTGTTGGGAAACTCGGCAAGCTCGTCTAAAAAGAGCACGCCGCCGTGCGCTAGGCTAATCTCGCCCGGGTGCACCGGCCGTCCGCCGCCAATAAGGCCCGCAGTCGAAATGCTGTGGTGGGGGCTACGGAACGGCCGGTGTCCCGCCAGCAAACCATCGATGTTCTCGCCCAAGACCGAATGGATGCACAGCGCCTCTTGCTGATCCTCGAGAGAAAGCTCGGGCAAGATACCCGTCATGCGGCGTGCGAGCATGGTCTTGCCCGAACCCGGCGAGCCAATCATAAGCAGGCCGAGCTCCCCCGCCGCCGCGAGCGCAATGCCGCGCTTGGCAACCTCCTGCCCCAGCACATCGGCATAATCAAGTTCTGGCTCAAACGACGCCTCGACACCCTCGGAATCCAGATAATGCCGAGCCGCCTGGCCCATACCGCGGGCGAGCTGAGACAGATGGTCGATAAAGCCACAGTCCACACCGGCAAGCGGCACATGTTGATCCGACCTTCCTGCAATAAAGAACAGGCCCATATCACGCGCCAACAACTGAAACGCAACCTCGCCTTTTACGGGCAGCACGCTACCATCCAGCCCGAGCTCACCGGCAATAAGGCAATGGTCTAGATGGTCGCGGGGAATCTGCCCATCGGCCGCCAGTACCGCGATGGCGATCGGCAGGTCAAAACCACTGCCCGTTTTACGGATGTCGCCCGGAGCCAAGTTGACGGTAATGCCCGCCCGTGGAATCTCAAATCCCGCCGACCGCATTGCACAGCGTATGCGGCCACGCGACTCCATCACCTCCATACTTGGAATGCCAAGCATTTGGATACCCGGAATACCGCCGGCAAGCGAGACCTCGACCGTGACGGGAATCGCCTCGACGCCACGAATGCATGCAGCGTGGACGGCAAAGGTGTCAAACGCCATCACGATACCTGCCAATCGAATGCGTTGTATTGATGCTCAATCTCCGCAATGTGACCGCCGCGGATAGTAACGCCCACCGCGTCGAAGCGAATCGCCTTAAGGGGATAGTGGTCCATAAGGTAACAACTCGCGATACGGCGGTAGCGACGCTGCTTCTGGGCGTCCACCGCCTCCTCGGGAAAGACCCGCGTGTTGCAATCTAGGGCGACGCGCCTTGTCTTGATCTCAGCCATCACCACGACATCATCAAGTTCATCAAGCAGTACCAGATCGGCCTCGCCCTCGAGACACCGGTAGCCCTGTTCCAAGAGGGCATAACCACGCTCACGAAAGTAATCGATTGCAATAAGCTCGCCCAGCATGCCCAGTTCTCGAGGACTGAGGCCCTTAATGAACCCAGGCGTAATCGACGCGCAATCAATCTCCCCGCTCTCCCAAAGCTCTTTGAGCTGTTGCGTCTTGCTCTTTGCACTTGCGGCGCACATGGGGTCTCCTTTCCCGCGCACGATATTGACCCGATCATGGGGCCGCCTTTCTTGCGGGTAAGTACCAAAAGAAAACCAAAGTCCAACCAAAAACAAACAAAAAAGGGACCGCATGCAACAATTGCGTTGCATGCGGTCCCCACCAGCTGGTTTATAAAATCCCAGAAGTCCCTGTCTCCATATTTGCCTTAAAAAAGACGCTCCGTCTGCAAAAAATTTCCGCAGAAGCTCACACGATGCAACGGAGAAAGGCCATGTTTACGAATAGCCTCAATGTGCTCGGGGCTCGCATAGCCCTTTGACTCAGCAAGATGATATTCGGGATACTCGGCATCGTACTCGACCATCATCTCGTCACGCGTGACCTTGGCCATAATGGAAGCAGCGGCGATGCAGGCGATTTTGGCATCTCCCTTGACCACATCGCGCTCGTTGGGGACGGCGCCCAAAGGGTTGCCGTCCATAAGCACGCAATCGGGCTCGAGCCCCGTATCCGCCACCGCGCCCGCGACGGCAGCGCGGATGGCGCGGGCCATGCCCATCTCATCGATGTCCGCAGGCGCGATATGGCAAAAACCAATGGCCGTAGCCACCTCGGCAATCTGCACCGAGAGCAGCTCACGACGGGCAGGCGTGAGCTTTTTGGAATCGTTAATGCCCCAAACGCGCGGCTCCATGGGAAGGCAGACAGCGCAGACCGTCAACGGGCCGGCGACAGAGCCGCGCCCCACCTCGTCAACACCAACGACCACGCCATCGCCGCCGAGCTCATGCATCAGCTCGTACATGCCGTTGACGCGCTCGCGCTCGGAAAGTTCCTTGGCATGGCGCTTAAGTGCGCGTTCGCAAGCCTTGATCACCTGCTGGCGCGGATCCTCGCGATAGTGCTCCACGAGGGCGGGAATCTCCTCGAACGTGGCACTCGCCAGCTCGCCGGCAACCTGCGATGCCGAAATCGAGCTCGTCATATTGGCCATACCAGGCCCTCCTTGCATGGAAATCAGATAAAAAGAAGGGCCACCCGAAGGTGACCCTTGTGTCCAAACGAGTGGACAGACGCTGCGATCTTCTTAGCGCTTCTCGGGGATGCGAGCAGCCTTGCCCACCTTGTCGCGGAGGTAGTACAGCTTGGCGCGACGGACGCGACCATGACGGACGACCTCGAGCTTGGCGATCTTGGGGCTGTGAAGCGGGAAGGTACGCTCAACACCGACACCGAAGGAAATCTTGCGGACGGTGAAGGTCTCACGGGCACCGGCGCCGGCCATGCGGATGACGTCACCCTGGAAAACCTGGATGCGCTCGCGGTCGCCTTCCTTAATGCGGTAGTGAACCTTGACGTTGTCGGCAACGCGGACCTGCGGGATGTCCTCGCGGATCTGCTGACGCTCGATTGCGCGGATGTAATCCATGTGCAATTCCTTACTCTTCTAGAGGTGCCGTACCACCTTGGCCGGCACGTAGTTGAACAAACGTATTCGAGTATACACGCCACGACCTTGGCTGCAAGAACTATTTTGCCCGTGCGCAAAAAGACAAAAACACGCACTCTTTCTGCACTTATGCGCCGTCCGCAGCATCAGTCGTCGGCGTCGTCACGGTCGTTCCGGGCGCGATATAACCGTATTCGAGCAGCACCGAAAGCGCATGCTGCTTCCAGGTGGCAAGCTCTTCGTCATTATAGTTGTCATGAGCCCATTCGTTCATCGCATCCTCGGCGGCTTGGGGCACCAGGTCCTGGCTGTCCGCCATCAGGTACAGGATGCCTAAGATGTCGAAGTCCTGCTTGGTCATCTCTTCCTTGTTTGATGTGCCGATGAGGCCGTGATCGATACCGTAGCGGCAGATATCGGTCAAAACGGTAACGAGGCCCGTAGGAATCGGCGAGGCATCTTTTGCGGCAGCGGGCGCGGTGTCGTCAGTCACTGCAGTGGCATCGTCGCTCGCCGGAGCAGGCTCGGCCGCGTTCGCATCGGAAGCCGCCTGCTCTCCCTGGGCAGGAGCCGCGCTATCCGTCGTTGCCGAAGAATCCCCCGAAGAAACGGACGCAACGCTCACCGGTGTCTCGACCACGGTCGTCATCGGGTCGACCGGCGCGGGTGCGGCGATGACCTCGGCCCAATCGGAATACACGCCGTCAATAAAGGCGCGAACATGGAAGGTGCCCGGTTGCGAGATGGTCATCGTGCCGTCCGTCGCGACCGAAATGCCCTTGCTCTCGAGCTCCTGGGCCTCCCAGCTGCAGACCCTATCGACTTCCTTGCCCGTCGTGTCATAGACCGTAGCCGTTAGACCGTCGATGCCGTTGAGATTCTCCTCGACGCCGACGACGGTCTGTGCCGAGCCCTCGAGTTTGATGCTGCCGTTAAACGACTCGGGCGCCGCGTCGCTTACCTTATATTTGTAGGCCGCGGCGTCGATCTCGTCATTGGTCGAAACATGCCCGTTCACGTCCACATAGGTGTCCTCGGGGATAAAGTACTTTACGTAGGCGGTGCCGGCCTTTTTACCCACCACGACTTGCTCGTGGGTGACAGGGTCGGTCTGGATCTCGATGACGTCGGACTTGCATTTCTTGCCGTTTTTATCGACCACGCGCCAGTCGCCCGACGACTTCACAAAGCCGTAATAGTCAACATCGTCCTCGTCCCTTGCACGCACGCGATAGGAAGAGATGGGGTCTTCGTCTCCCACCGTAAGCCTTCGGGTCTTATCGGTCTGCAGCGATACGAGAATCTTGGAAATGGGCTTAATGGGCTGCGGCGTGCCCAACTGGGTATCGACCGTCACCGACTCAAACGACAGATTGGAACCCGTAATGGACATGGGGTAGGTGGCGGCCATGTCGTTGAGCACATTGCACGTGCGCGGGGCGCCGCCGTTGCGCGAAGGCACCTCGCGATCGGCCAGGACAGAATTCCAATCGATGGCGCGCACCATGTGGTTGTTGGTGCGATGCGACCAGCTCGTAACGTTTCCGGCGGTGGTATCGTAGCCGTCGTCGCCACGATGGGCGATTGAGCGCAGGAACAGGTTCTGCACGGCGTCGGTCGACTGATCGCCAAAGGTGGTGTAGAACGAGCGCTGGTCATAACCGGCGGTATGGAACTCCTGCACGGCGGCGTTGTCGTCGTAGCACTCGCCGTTCATGTTAAAGATAATCACGTCGAACGTCACGCCCACCGGCTGGTCATAGTCCTCGGACAGCGTCGTGGTAGAACTCGTCTGCTTGCTATTGACCTGCGTGTGCGCAGGGATCGTCATATCGACGGTGACCGACTGATTGTCCGTTGTGGTGATCGACTGTTCCTCGGTCTTGCTCGCCTCCCACAACTGGGACATCGTGGTTTCGGCCGAAAACGAAGTCTCGATCTCCTCGCTCGCTGTTCCGGGCACGCCCAGCGACTCCTTGAGGCTCACCGATGCGCCCCACGAGCCGCCTTTGGAATACGATGTGGATTCAGAAGTGCTCGTGCCGACCGTCTCCTCGGTACCGCGGGCGAGCGTGATGCTCTGCGAGGCGTCCTCATAGCCGACGTTAAGAGCCGAGGTAACGAGCTCCTGCTCAGTCTTAGAATCGACAAAGGAATAGCCCGGCGCGTCCTCGGGCGCACAGTTAAGCTTGTTCATGCTGTTGAGCTGCTGAACTCTAAAGTTATAGAACGCGATGCCAAAGCCATTGAAATCATACTGATAGGTGCCGCCGAGCTTGTCGACACAAGCAATGGTGGCATAGATGACGTCCTGCTCAGTCGTGTCTTTCGACAGTCCGTCGAGCGGCACGTTTTCACGGAAATCGGAGCCCGTCAGCTTGTGACCGATACAGCCGGCGATATCGTCGGTCAAGCGATCGTAGACAGCTTTGAGGCTTTTTGCCGATGTCAGACCACTCTGTTTCGATTTGTCGGCGCCGTCGGAATGCTCACCGTTGCCGCCCGAAAGCGCATCATACAGATAGATGTAGTGACCCTTACCGAAGTCCTTCTCAAAGCCCTTGCCGGCGTGGTCCCAGTACAAAAAGTCCCCGGAGTCGTCGCCTCCACCATAGCCAAGGATGTTATAGGCAAGCGATGCCCAGTTGGGCAACACCTTTTTGACGGCGGCCGTATAGAACGAGACGTTGTCGTACATCGAGGTACGGCCCTCGAGCTTGCCGTCATCGATATCTACAAACGTGCAGTCGCGATCGTTGACCGTAATGGTGAGCGGGTTGACCACGTCGCCATAAAGCTCGTCGCGCGATTCATCCTGAAGGGCAAAACCGGCCGTCGGCATCCCGCAAAGCGCCGTGACCGCAACGACCACCCAGCACAGGGTCATCTGTGCTCCCCGACGCGCTCGTTGCAAATACCTGGTGAGGTTTTTCATCGCAGTCCTCCCGTCAGTTGCCAATGTATTGAACCAACAGAATAAATATAAAACGCCGCCGCGTCCACAGGGGGCGCGGCGGCGCGAAGGGGGGCGTAAGAGGCGCAAATGGAACGCGACTCAGTTAAGCGGAACGCTTGGCCTCGAGCTTGGCCTGAGCGGCCGCCAGACGCGCCAGGGGTACGCGATAGGGCGAGCAGGACACGTAGTCCACATCGGCCACGTTGAACAGGCCCTTGATGGACTTGGGGTCGCCACCGTGCTCGCCGCACACGCCAAAGTGCATGTCGGGGTTGGCGGCGCGACCCTTCTCGACTGCCATACGCACCAGCTCGAGCACCGCCGCGTCGATGGTCTCGAAGGGATTATCCTTCAGGATCTTCTTGTGCATGTACAGCGGGATGAACTTGGCCTCGGCGTCGTCGCGCGAGAAGCCGAAGGTTGTCTGGGTGAGGTCGTTGGTGCCAAAGCAGAAGAAGTCGGCATGGTGGGCGATCTCGTCGGCGACCATGCAGGCGCGCGGCAGCTCGAGCATCGTGCCCACGGGAATATTGAGCTCGACGCCCTCCTCGGCGGATACCTCGGCGATCACGCGCTCGATGACCTCGCGGGTCTGGACATGCTCGGCTGTGATGGAAACGAGCGGGACCATGATCTCGGGGCGCGGGTCGACGCCCTCCTTGATAAGGCGGGCAGCAGCCGTGGCGACGGCGCGAACCTGCATGAGCGGCAGATCGCCAAAGACAACGGACAGGCGCACACCGCGCAAGCCGAGCATCGGGTTGGACTCAACCATGCCGTCGATTCGACGCAGGCGGGCACGCAGGGTGGCAAGCTCTTCCTCGCTGGCGCCGGCGGCTTCCTTCTTGGTGATGGCGACCTCGAGCTCGCGAGGATTATCCAGGAACTCATGCAGCGGCGGATCGAGCAGGCGAACGACCACATCGCGACCGGACATGGTCTTAAACATCGCCAGAAAGTCCTCGGTCTGAACCTTGAGCAGGTCGGCCAGGGCCTGCTGCTTCACGGCCTCGTCGTCGGACAGGATAAAGCTCTGGATAATGTTCTTGCGGTCGCCCAGGAACATGTGCTCGGTGCGGCACAGGCCGATGGCCTCGGCGCCAAACTCGAGTGCGAGCGCGGCATCCTCGGGGTTGTCGGCGTTGACGCGCACGTGGTTGGCGTGACCGTCGGTCTCGTCCAGGCGAATCTCGTCTGCC
Organism: Collinsella sp. LCP21S3_A9; assembly: GCF_052118785.1. Lineage (NCBI taxonomy): Bacteria > Bacillati > Actinomycetota > Coriobacteriia > Coriobacteriales > Coriobacteriaceae > Collinsella > Collinsella sp. LCP21S3_A9. The sequence continues at coordinate 78,637 of NZ_JBQKGN010000004.1, forward strand.
CAGGACAGAATGGTGTCCAGATCGCCGGTGAGCTCGGCGGAGACCAGATCGACGGCGCCGTCGACGACAATGCCCTGGGTGCCGTCGATGGAGATGATGTCGCCCTCGTGCAGCACACGGTCGCTGCCCTCGATGCGCACGACCTTCTCGGCGGCGTCAATATGGAAGCGCTCAACGCCGCAGACGCAGGGCGTACCCATACCGCGGGCGATAACGGCGGCGTGGCTCGTCTTGCCGCCGTGGCTGGTAAGGATGCCCTCGGCAGCGACCATGCCCTTCAAGTCGTCGGGGTTGGTCTCCCAGCGAACCAGAATGACCTTGTGGCCCTCGTTGGCGCGCGCGACGGCATCGTCGCTCGAGAACACGACCTCGCCTACGGCGGCGCCGGGGCTGGCGTTAAGGCCGCAGGCCAGGGCTTCGTACTTCTTAGAGGAGTCGAACTGCGGATGCAGAAGCTGGTCGAGCTGCGCGGGATCGATGCGACTCACGGCCTCCTCGCGGGTGATGAGACCCTCCTCGACCATCTCGATAGCGATGCGCAGCGCGGCGGTAGCGGTGCGCTTGCCCACGCGGGTCTGAAGCATCCAAAGTTTACCCTGCTCGATAGTGAATTCGATATCGCACATATCGCGGTAATGATCCTCGAGCGTCAGGAAAACGCGCTCGAGCTCCTCACCAGCGGACTCGAGGCCCGGGGTGGTCTTGAGGTCGGCGATGGGCTCAGTGTTGCGGATGCCGGCGACGACGTCCTCACCCTGGGCGTTAACCAAAAAGTCACCGTAGAACTCCTTGGTGCCATCGGCCGGATTGCGCGTAAAGGCGACGCCGGTCGCAGAGGTCTCGCCTTTGTTGCCAAAAGCCATGGCCTGGACGTTGACGGCGGTACCGAGCTCGTCGGAAATGCCATGCTGTTTGCGGTAGATGCAGGCGCGCTCGTTCATCCAGCTGCCAAAGACGGCCTGGATGGCAAGGCGCAGCTGGAGCTCCGGATCGTGCGGGAAGACGGGCTTGCCGTCGACAACCTCGAGCTCGGGATACAGGGCAGCCTCGACGTTCTCGGAGAAGATGCCCTTGAAGGTCTCGACGAGCTCCTGCAGGTCCTCGGCCGAAAGCTCGGAATCGACGCGAACGCCGGCGACCAAGCGAGCCTGGGTCAGGGCGTTCTCAAACAAGTCGGCATCGACACCCATAACGACGTTGGAGAACATTTGGATAAAGCGGCGGTAGCTATCCCAGGCAAAACGCGGGTTTTGCGTCTGGGCAATGAGGCCCAGAACGGAGTCGTCGTTAAGGCCCAAGTTGAGGACCGTGTCCATCATGCCGGGCATGGAGAACGGAGCACCCGAGCGAACCGACACGAGCAGCGGATCGGATGCGTCACCAAGCTTCTTGCCGCAGCGGGCCTCGAGATCGGCCTCGGCGGCAACGATCTCATCGAGTGCGCCTTCGGGCCACACGTTGCCGGCGCCGGAGTACTCGACACAGGTTTGGCAGGTAATGGTAAAGCCACCGGGAACAGGCAGGCCGATGCGGCTCATCTCGGCAAGATTTGCACCCTTGCCGCCAAGCACGAAGTTCATGGACTTGTCGCCCTCAGTGACACAGGTGCCCTGGGCATCGGTTCCAAAACGGTAAACCCTCTTGCAATCGCTCACGATACTCCCCTTCCATGCGCTGTCGCGCACGACCGTGGTAACGAATCGACCCGCCGGATGCGAGCCGTGAGGGTACTATACGGCGGGTATTGGAAGTGCTTGCGTAGAGGGTGCGAGGTTTGGTAAACGTGGTAAAACTGACGGTAAACGGTAGATAAAGGTGGTTACCTTATGAAGATACCAGTTAACGAGACTTGCAGGTTAACTGAAAGAACTTTGCTAAATCGCTTTACCATAAGTAGCTAATTTGGGACGGGGCTTTTTTAGCTACCCCGTCGGCAATCGGCCAAAAAGCTCGCGGCCTCAGCCGGGGTAGCTAAAAAAGCCCCGTCCCAAATTAGCTACTTTTATTGAGCGCGGCGAGCGGCACGACGGGCTCGAGCTTCTTGGATTTCCTCCAAATGACCGATGATCTCGGATGCACTCTCCTCAATCGCCTTACCGTCGGTACGCACCACAAAGCAGCCTAGGCGCTTCATGAGGGCACGGGCTTCCTCAAGCTCGCTGCGCACACTCTCGGGCTCGGCATAGGAGCCGGCGACGGCGCGGGCGTAGTCATCGCCCAAGCGGCTGTCGCGAATCTCAGAAATTACGTCAACGGTCGAAATCAGGCCGAACAGGCGCATCGGGTCGACCTCGTAAATCGACTTCGGCGGCTCCATGCCGTGCGCCAGCGGAACGTTTGCGACCTTGTAACCCTGATAGGCCAAATACATCGACAGCGGCGTTTTGGACGTACGCGACACGCCCAGCAGCACGATATCGGCCCCCGAAAGGTCGTCGCAACCGCGCCCGTCATCGTGCTCAACGAAATACTCCATAGCCCCAATGCGGTGGAAATAGCGGTCATCCGTTTTGTGAATAACGCCCGCAACGCCCTTGGGCGGCACACCGATGAGCGACGACAGCACGGCAAGGGTCGGACCGATCAGGTCGACAGAGCGAATATGCAGCATAGCCAGGTAATCGAGCACGCGGGCGCGAAGCGCCGGATCGACGATAGTGTGGAACACGGCGATATCACGATGATCCGCATCGACGCGCGGGCCCACAAACGACTTGACCTGCTCCACCGAGTTCACTTTGGGCAAGCGCAAGAGACGAAAAGCCCCTTCATCAAATTGCCCGGACGCCGCAAGCACCACCTCACAAGCGGTATCACCGAGCGAGTCGGAGATAACGATAACGGTGGGACGAGCGGTGACCGGGCAATCCATGCGGGGCTCCTTTTGCGCTTATGCGCAGGCTGGCTTACTTTTTGCGGGCAAGCTCACCGATGTTGGCGATGCCTGAGAAAACGGCCTCGAAGCGGTTGAGCAGCTTAAGGCGATTATCGCGGAGCTGCTCGTCCTTGTCCATGACCATAACCTCGTCGAAGAAGCGGTCGATGGGGGCACGCAGGGCGGCAAGGGCGGCAAATGCGGCCGGGTAATCCTCGGCAGCAAGGGCGCCATCGACAGCGGTCTGAGCAGCCTCGGAGGCATCGGCAAGCGCGAGCTCGGCCTCACCCATCAGGCTGCGATCGTACTCCATACCCAGCTCGGGCTTGGAGATGTGCGCGGCGCGGGCATAGGCAGTAGCCAGGTTGTCGAAGGTCTCGGCATCGTTCTTACGAGCCTCGTCGAGCGCAGCGCAGCGGGCGAAGAAGACGGACGGAGCGATGATGTGCACCGCGGAGACGGCGGCGACGGTATCCGCCGGAATCTTCTCGTCGCGGGCCATGCTCACCAGACGGCCGTGGAAGAAGTCACGGACCTGCTGGGCGACCTCGGCGGCGTCGAACTCGATGCCCTGCTCGCTATAGAGCTCAAGGGCAAAGTCGATGAGCGTCGTGGGGTCGATCGGCAGACGATCGCGCAGGATGTTGATAATGCCGATAGCGGCGCGACGCAGCGCGTACGGGTCGGAAGAGCCGGTCGGGGGCTCACCGATGGCAAAGATACCGGCAATGGTATCGAGCTTGTCGGCACAGGCCACGATGCAGCCAGCGGTGCCCTCGGGCAGCTCATCGCCGGCAAAGCGGGGACGATAGTGATCGCGAATGGCGTGGGCGACCTCGTCGTTCTCCCCCATCGCAGTTGCGTAATAGCCACCCATCACGCCCTGCTGGCTCGTAAACTCGACGACGGCGTTGGAAACCAGGTCGGCCTTGCACAGGTGCGCGGCGCGAGCGGCATCGGCAGCGAGGTGGGCGCCCAGATGGGCCTCGCGGGCAATAACGAGCGCGAGCTGCTCAATGCGCTCGGACTTGGCGAGCACGCTGCCGAGCTTCTCCTGGAAGGCAACCTTGGCCAGACGCTCACGGAACTCGTCGAGGGAGATCTTCAGGTCCTCCTCGTAGAAGAACTTGGCATCGTCCAGACGGGCGCGCACGACGCGCTCGTTGCCGTCGATCACACGATCGGCATTCTCGGGCTTGCTGTTGGAGACGACCACGAACTCACGCGTGAGCTTGCCCTCGCCGTCATAGATCGGGAAGTAGCGCTGGTTGGTGAGCATGGACTCGCAGATGATCTCGTGCGGGACCTTGAGGAACTCCTCGTCGAAGGTACCGACGAGCACCGTCGGCCACTCGCAGAGGTTAATGACCTCCTCGAAGACCTTCTTGGGCGTGTCGACATGGCAGCCAGGGCGAGCGGCCTCGACCTCGGCAATACCGGCAAGGATGGCCTCACGACGACGCTCGGCAGAGAGCACGCCGGCGTCCTCGAGCACCTGCTCGTAGACGGCGGGACTGGCGACAACATGGTCACCGGCGCCCAGCACGCGATGTCCGCGCGTGGTGTTGCCGCTCGTCACATCGGCAAACGTCACGGGCACAACGTCCTCGCCCAGAAGGCAGCAGATCCAACGGACCGGACGCACAAACGTAGCGTGCTCGTGGCCCCAGCGCTGGCTGCGGTAGTTGGGCCACTGCAGGCCGGCAATGGTCTTCTCGCACAGGGCCGTCAGAATAGGGGTAGCCGGCACGGAGGGAATGTTCTTCTCGGCGAATACGTACTCGCGACCGTCGGTGTCCTCGCGACGGATCAGGTCCTCGGCAGCCACACCGCACTTGCGGGCGAAGCCCTGGGCGGCCTTGGTGGCGTTGCCGTCGGCATCGAAGGCAATGTTTGCCGCAGGGCCGCGCTTGACCTCGTGGACCTCATCGGTAGCGGTGGCGACGTTGGTCACGAGCGCAGCCAGACGACGCGGGCTCGAGATCACGCGGACCTCGCCATGGGCCAGGCCGGCCTCGTCGAGGCCCTTGGCGATCATATCGCCAAGCTGCTTGACGGCATTGTTCAGCGGTGCGGAGGGCATTTCCTCCGTACCGATCTCAAACAGGAAATCCTTAGCGTCTGCCATGGCTTACGCCACCTCGCCTTCCTGGTCGGCATTCTCGTTAACTCCGGCGACCTCGGCCATATAGGCCTCGCAGCACGCCTTGGCGACGGCGCGGACGCGCAGGATGTAGTTGGCACGCTCGACTGCGGACAGGGCGCCGCGGGCATCGAGCAGGTTGAAGGCATGGCTGCACTTCATGACGCAGTCGTATGCGGGCAGCGGCAGCTTGCGCTCCAGACAGGAGTGGCACTCGGCCTCGTAGTCGTCAAACTTCTGACGCATCATCTCGACGTTAGCGACCTCAAAATTGTAGGCGCTAAACTCGCGCTCGTTCTCCAGGAACACGTCACCGTAGGTCATGGGCGTGCCGTCGGGCAAATAGCTCCACACCAGGTCATAGACGGAGTTGACGCCCTGGGCATACATGGCGATGCGCTCCAGGCCGTAGGTGATCTCGACGGGCACGGGGTCGACCTCGATGCCGCCCACCTGCTGGAAGTACGTAAACTGCGTGACCTCCATGCCATTGAGCCAGACCTCCCAGCCAAGGCCCCAGGCGCCGAGCGTCGGGCTCTCCCAGTCGTCCTCGACAAAGCGGACGTCATGGTCGTTGGGGTCCAGGCCAATGGCGGCAAGAGACCCCAGGTAAAGCTCCTGAGCATTAACCGGCGAGGGCTTGATGAGCACCTGGAACTGATAGTAGTGCTGCATGCGGTTGGGGTTCTCGCCGTAGCGGCCGTCGGCGGGACGGCGGCAGGGCTGCGCATAGCAGGTGCGCCACTCGGCAGGACCGAGCGAGCGCAGCGTGGTCGCGGTATGGAAGGTACCGGCACCGACCTCGGAGTCATAGGGCTGCATAATGACGCAGCCCTGCTCGCCCCAGTACTGCTGGAGGCGCAGGATGATGTCTTGGAAGGAAAGCGATGAAGCGTTCATGCCTCTAATATCCCCTCGTCGAAACGATTACACGGTTAGGTACTGTACTATAGCGGTTTTTAGTCGATAGCGCCCAGACGGTTGAGCGGCCAGTAACGCACGAGCGCCACGGCGATCAGGTCCGAACGGTCGACCGGGCCAAAGTAGCGTGAGTCGGCTGAGTTCTCGCGGTTGTCGCCCATCACCCACACGCACCCGTCGGGGACGGTGTAGGGATAGCTCACCTGAGCACCAGGCGCCTGGACCGACAGTGGCCAGCTCATGCCCGTCGTATAGTCCTCGTCGAGCGCTTGGCCGTCAACGACCACCTTGCCGTCCTGCAGGTTGACCGTCTGGCCGGCCGTAGCGATGACCCGCTTGACGAGCACATCGTGCTCAGAGGTGCTATCGGGGTTGTGGAACACCACAATATCGCCCTGTTTGACAGGCTGGCCGAGCTCAAGCGTCACCTTTTGCGCCAGGATCTGGTCGCCAATCTCAATCGTGGACTCCATGGAACCGGTGGGAACCACAAAGGGCTCGACCACAAAGGTGCGAATCAAGAAGGTGGCCACGAGCGCGATTGCGATGACCACGACCCACTCAAACGCGCCCTTTAGCATGGAATGCTGCGACGGAACCATTCTCACTCCTCGCTCTGCGAATACGAAGCGTCCAAAATCTCCTGCGCGTACGCACGCTCCTGGGGCGTAAGGCGCGCCGTCTCGATCAGATCGGGACGCCAGCGACAGGTGCGCTCGATGGCGTTCTTTCGGCGCCAGGCGTCAACCTTGGCGTGGTCACCACTTACAAGCACGGGAGGCACGCCCTCGCCGTTAAACTCGGCAGGACGGGTGTACTGCGCGTACTCGAGCAGGCCTCCGTCCTCGGCGGTCGAGAATGATTCGTCAACGTTGCTCATCTCATCTCCCAGAGCACCGGGGATCAGACGCACGACGGCGTCAGCAACGACCATAGCAGGCAGCTCGCCGCCCGTGAGCACATAGTCGCCGATCGACAGACGCTCGTCGGCATAGGCATACGCGCGCTCATCGACACCCTCGTAGCGGCTGCACACAAACAGCAGGCGCTCGCTTTGGAGCAGGCGCTCGGCTACATGCTGCGTAAAAGGCTCACCGCAGGGCGTAAAGAACACCACGGTGGGCTTGGGACCCTCAGAGCTGATGGCCTCGATGGCCTCGGCAATAGGCTCGACCTTCATGAGCATGCCCTGACCGCCGCCGTACGGCTCGTCATCGACGGTACGATGGCGATCGTGTGTCCAGTCGCGCAGGTTATACGCCTTAAAATCAAAAAGGCCGGCCTTGCGGGCACGGCCCAAAATCGATGTGGACATGACAGGCTCAAACATCTCGGGAAAGACCGAAAGGGTCTCGATCAGCATGTTGTCCTCCCTACTTGTCCATATCGATCAAGCCGTCCATAACGTGGACGGATATTGCTCCCCGATCGGGAAGATCGAGCACAACTTGCTCGATCACGGGAATCAGCACCTCGCCATACCGATCACCCTCGACAACCCAAACGTCGTTGGCGGGCGTCGACATAATCTCAACGATCGTTCCGAGCGACCCAAAGCGCTCGTCAACCACCTCGCGACCCATAAGGTCGGTATAGGCGGCATCGAGTGAATCGAGCTCAAAGTCATCACGGTTCGCCAGAACGAAACAACCCGTGATGCCCTCGGCGGCCGTCAAGTCGTCAATGCCCTCAAACGAAACCAGATCGCCATCGCCCGTATCGGTAACGGATGTAACCGTGCAAAAGCGGTCACGCTTGAGCGCCGGTGGCGTCAGGGCGACACGCATACCCGGCTCCAATACAGAAGGAAGCCCCCGCAGCGGCTGCGCGAGGACCTCCCCCTTCCTTCCATGCGGCTTAACCACACGGGCGATGTTTTTGTACTGGGACCTCAAGGTCCTAGCCCAGAACCTCTACCTCGACGGAAGTGTCGAGGCGAGCGGCCAGTGCACGGGCGAGCGTGCGAATGGCCTTGATGGTACGGCCGCGACGGCCAATGACCTTAGCTACGTCATCCTCGGCAACCGAAACCTCAATAGTTGAGGCATCGTCGCCATCGATAACTTCCAGGCTCACGGAATCCGGGTCGTCGACGATCTGAACAACGAGATATTCGACGAGATCGGCGATGCGATCTGAGAGCATTGCCTCACCCTCGAACTGTGCAGCGTCAACCTCAGGCACGATTTACTCCTCGGCGCCCTCAGCGGCCTCAGCGGCCTCAGCGGCAGCCTTAGCGGCCTCGGCCTCTTTGGCGAGCTGCTTCTTGGACTTCTTGACGACGGTCTCGGTCTTCTCGCCCTCGTTGGCGGCCTTGACCAGGGCAGCGACAGCGTCGGTGAGCTGAGCGCCCTTGGACTGCCAGTCAGCAATCTTCTCGAGATCGAGGTTGATGGTCTTGGGGGCGGTCATCGGGTTGTAGCGGCCAACCTCCTCGATGATACGACCGTCACGCGGGGCGCGGGAATCGGCGACGACGACACGGTAGTACGGACGCTTCTTAGCGCCGTGACGAGCAAGGCGAATCTTGACTGCCAAAGGAAACTCCTCCAACCAAGCAGCTTTAGGCTGCAACTACAAACAAACAGTTGAACATAATACGCCATCGACGCGGGCAGGTGAAGTCCGTGAGACCAACTTCTTCGGTGTAGTCGAAGGCAAATCCATATCTTAGACAAGAATTCGCGATTTGCAAGCACATCCACGCACCCCACATGAGCTGCGCGGTATACTCATGCCATGAAAAGATGCGAACATACATACGGTTATGAGGATACTGCGGGCGTCACGCCGCCGCCCTGGACGGGTCCGGCGGTGGGCCTGATGGATCTCGATGCGTTTTTTGCGAGTGTGGAGATGCTCGATCATCCCGAGTGGCGCGGCAAGCCGCTTATCGTGGGCGGAGACGCCGAATCTCGCGGCGTCGTCTCCACCTGCTCATACGAGGCACGCCGCTTTGGCGTGCACTCCGCCATGCCCTCGGCCGAGGCGCGCCGCCTCTGTCCGCAGGCCATTTGGACACACGGGCATTTCGATCGCTACCACGAGGTCAGCGCACAGGTCATGAATATTCTTGCCGACGAGACCCCGCGCGTAGAGCGCGTGTCCATCGATGAGGCCTTTATCGACATCACGCCGGGCCGCTTTGCGCCCGAGGACCCACTGCTCGTCGTACGACGCATCAGCGATCGCGTGGCGGCACTGGGGGTGACGTGCTCCATCGGCGTCGGTTGCAACAAAACGGTGGCCAAGATTGCAAGCGAGCGAGACAAGCCGTTTGGGCTTACGGTCGTACGCCCGGGAACTGAGCAGCGTTTTCTGGCACCGTTACCTGTTTCTGCCATGAGCGGTATCGGGCGCTCGGCCGAGGAGCGGCTGCGCCGCATGCGGATTTACACGCTGGGCGAGCTGTCGCGCGCACCGGAATCCACACTGTCTGCGATTTTTGGCGTTAACGGCGAGCGCATGCGCCAGCGTGCATTGGGGCTCGAGGTTTCCGAAGTCACGAGCCTCGATGAAGAGCGTGAGGTCAAGTCGGTAAGCAATGAGCGCACCTTTGCGAAAGATTTGACCGAGCGCGGGGACATCGAAGCGGCGATTGCACTATTGGGCGAATCCGTCGGACGTCGCCTGCGCCGCCAGGGGCTTACCGGCGCCACGGTGACGCTCAAACTTAAGTACTCGTACGGCAGCGGTCGCTCGGCACAGCGACGACTCCCCCATCCCACCGACGACGAGAACATCTTTGTGGCGGTAGCGATCGAATTGCTCGACAACATCTGGCAGGAAGGAATGCATGTACGCCTTGCCGGCATAGGCATGAGTGACTTCAATCATCAAGGCGGCATACAGACCGACCTGTTTTGCGAAGTCGACGACCGCGGAGCCCAATCCAGCGACCGCCGTGACCTCTCCGTCGCCATCGACGCAGTCCGAGACAAGTTCGGCGACACCGCCCTATCCTTCGGCCGCCAATCACGCTTCTCCTCCCACTAAGTAGTCAATTTGGGACGGGGCTTTTTTAGCTACTTTAGATTGTCAGGGTAGTACGGGGCAGCTAATTTGGGACGGGGCTATTTTAGCTACCCTTCAGCTGGCAGCGAATTACCCGGGGCCGGAATAAAACTCAACCGATTTGTAGGGTTAGCTAAAATAGCCCCGTCCCAAATTAGCTACCCAACCCATACCTGACGCGGTCGCAACACAGACCTCGTCCAAAATGAGCTATTTTTTGACGTTGACCTTTTGTATGGTGCAGTGTCCAATGCCCGTAAGGCGAACGATCTGTTTAATCGAAAAGCCCTCGCTCTTCAAAGTACGAATGCAGGCATCGTGCGCCCCCTTTGGCAAAGCCTTAAGGTGATGAGGCTCGTACGGCTTAAGAAGAGCCTGCGCAAACTCCAGCGCATCTGTGTCGCTCACATGAGCGCCGTCACGGAAGCAATAGCGATTGGGCTCACCCGAGGTGCTGAAGGCAAAAAATCTCTGAGAGTCACCAAGCAACCCAAGAACGCAATCCGTTTTGCAGATACCCGGATATCCCATATACTCGCGAAAGCTGCTCCATCGATACAGCGAAGCGGTCCCAATCCTCGCCTTCGCGGGATTGTCGTGAATGTATCTCACGCAGTTGAGCAGCTGATCATCATCGAGGATCGGCACACTCTTAAATCGATCCTGGAAAACAGGCCCCTTCCTGCCTGTCTTTGAGTTGAAATACATGGCATACGCCGTCGTAATCGAATGCATGCAATCGCTCAGATGAACATGCTCGTCGTCAAGCAGAAGATGAATATGGTTATCCATAAGGCACCACGCGATGACATCCACTTTAAACTTCTGGCATTTCGAAGCAATCAGCCGAATCAGATAGAGCCGATCTTCGTCATCCTCAAATATGAGTTGGTCGGCACATCCCTTTTGGACGACATGGTAAAAACCATATACAGAGATTTCTCGCGCAGTCCGAGTCATACGCATCCCCTCCTCTACAGATAAAAATTACGTTACCCGAGCCAGAGTAGAAAAAACGTACTGGGAGCTATAAATCGCGATGTTCGGCGAACGGTAGGTAGTAGCTAAAAAAGCCCCGTCCCAAATTAGCTACTTTTGGGCAAAAAGAAAGCCGGGCGGCCGCGGAAAAACGCGACTGCCCGGCGAAACACTTGAGGGTAGCTAAAAAAGCCCCGTCCCAAATGAGCTACTAGAGGAGGTCCAGGGAGAGTTGGGGAGCATCGCCCCAGAGCTTTTCGAGGCGGTAGAACTCACGCGCCTCGGGAGTGAAGACGTGGACGACAACCGAACCGTAGTCCATGAGCATCCAGGTCTTCTGCTCGCGGCCCTCAATGGAAAACGGGTGCTCGCCGCAAGCCTCGGCGACTTTCTCCTCAATCTCGTCGACGATGGAATCAACCTGGCGGTTGTTGGTGCCGGTAGCAAGGACAAAGTAGTCGCACACATCGGAAAGCTCAGTCAGGTCGAGCACCTGAACGTCCTCGCCTTTCTTGTCGTAGGCGGCCTGCGCGGCAGCGCGGGCGACATCCTCGGCGGCGACACCGCTGGCGGAGAGCGTCGCGGCAGTGCGGTCGGACGTGGCCACGAAGCTCTTGTGCTCCGCACCTTCAAGAATCTGCTCGTCGGTCATGGTCTCATCGGCCATGGAATACCTCTTTCTAGACGCACCCGAGCTAGCGCAGCTGGGCGTAATGGTTGTAAATCGTAATAGCCGTGGGATAAAGATAGCGCCCGGACTGGATCACATAGACCAGACCCTGCGCAAAACAGGAGAAGAACAACTCGTCAAGCGAGGACTTCCCCACCATCTTGCGCAGCGCATGGGCATAATCGCCGTGGCGGTTGGGTTCGATGGCATCGGCCACAAAGACCACCATATCGAGCGGCGTCATGTCGCAAGCGCCCACGGTGTGACGGTCGACAGCCTGAAAGACCGCCGGCGACAACTCGGGAAAAAGCTGCGGAAGCTCATAGGCGGCAACCGGGCCATGCAAAAGCGGCGTCGCGGCAGACGGAGAGCCGGCAATCTTAATGCCGTAATGCAGAGCACGCGTGACCAGCTCGTCGTCGGAGAGCACTTTGTCCCAGTCATGGATCAGGCCGGCGGCAGCGGCATCAAAGCGGTCGACACCGTATACCTCGGCTAGGTGCAGCGCCGTCTCGGCAACCCCGAGCGAATGCACGTAGCGCTTACGCTTATCCTTCATGCGCACATCGAGCAACTCGTGGATACGCGTCAAGAGCGCGCGCTCGTCGCCCTCAAACTGATCTTCTACCGACAACGTTTCCCCCCGTCAATCAAAATCGTCTTGCCCAAGATCGGCATACAGGCCGCGTTTACGGATATAGCCGAGCACGGACTCGCTCGTAAGATAGCGCACGCTCATGCCGCGGGCAACCCGCTTGCGAATGTTGGTCGAGCTAATCGCCAGCGCCGGAATCTGAATATAGCGCACATCGAAGGGCAGCCCCGATTCCTTAATCCTCGACCGGGCCGTCTCGATGTCAAAGCCGGGGCGTGTCGCAGCGATAAAGGTTGCCAGTTCGGCAATCTCATCAGCATTGTGCCAGGTCACAATATCGATAATCGCATCGGCACCCGTAATAAAGTAAAGCTTCACCTGTGGCGGGTAAAACTCGCGAAGGGCACGCAGCGTATCGGCTGTATAGGTGACACCGGCACGATCGATCTCGAAGCGGCTTGCCAAAAAGGCAGGGTTCGCGGCAGTCGCGAGGACTGTCATGGCATAACGGTCCTCGGCAGGCGTCACCGGTTTGTCGAGCTTAAAGGCAGGAGAGCCGGCCGGCATAAAAAGCACAGCGTCCAAGTCGAGCGACTCGCGAGCCTGCTCGGCGGTAACCAAGTGCCCGTAATGAATCGGGTCAAAGGTGCCGCCCATAATGCCAAGCCGAAACTCGTGCCCATCCTTGATGGGCAGCTCAGGCAATCCGATTCCACCGCGCAGCGACATGGCCTACTCGCCCTCCGGGGTCTCAATAACGTCGACTTCGGTAGCGCCTTCGGAGCCCTCGGTGACATGAGCCACGTCCGCATCCTCGGCCGCTACGTCAATAACCTCAACGCCAGCATCCTCGAGCTCGTCCTCGAACTCCGAGAAATCCTCGGCGCCCTCAAAGTCAAAGGCGCGCTGGCAAATGCGAACCTCGTCGCCCGCACGGCAGCCGGCCTTCTCGAGCGCGTCGTCAACGCCCATGCGCGCAAACTTATGCTGCAGATAGATGACAGCTTCCTCGTTTTCCCAGTCGGTCTGGATAACCATGCGCTCGATGGCACGGCCGACCACACGGAAAGCACCGGGCTCTTCCTCAACAATGCGGAAGCGCTTCTCGCGCTGCAGACGGCGACGCTCCCACTCCTCATCGCGCAAATCGACCGGCTCATCAGAGACCGCAAGCTCCGCGCGAAGCTTAGCCACCTGCTCGCCCACGGCAAGCATCAGGGTGTTGAGGCCGGCACCCGTCACGGCAGAAACGGCAAAAAACATGTGGCCGTCGTCGAGCGCTGCACGCTTAAGGTCGGCAATCTTATCGGCCGTACCCGGCGCATCGCACTTGTTGGCGACAACGATCTGCGGGCGCTCCGAGAGCTCGGCACCATACTGCTCGAGTTCGCGGTTAATGATGCGATAGTCCTCGACCGGGTCGCGATCCTCAAAACCGCCCGTCATATCGACAACGTGCATGATCAAAGCAGTGCGCTCAATATGGCGCAGGAACTGGTGACCCAGGCCCTTGCCTTCACTCGCACCCTCGATGAGACCCGGTACGTCGGCGACGACGTAAGAATATTCGCCGGCACGCACCATGCCCAAGTTGGGCACAAGCGTGGTAAACGGGTAGTCGGCGATCTTGGGACGGGCGGCGCTCATACGCGCAATGAGCGAGGACTTGCCCACCGAGGGAAAGCCCACGAGCGCGGCATCGGCCATAAGTTTCATCTCGAGCTCGATCCAGTGCTCCTCGGCAGGCTCACCCAGCTGGGCAAAAGCCGGAGCGCGGCGCACCGACGTCACAAAGTGGGTATTGCCCAGACCGCCGGCCCCACCGGGTGCCACGACAACGCGCTCGCCGTCGTGCACCAGGTCGGCAATCTCGAACATCGGGGTCTGCGTCTCGGGATCGAGTTCGCGGACTACGGTGCCCATGGGAACTTTCAAAATCAAGTCCTCGCCGCTCTTGCCATTGCGACGGGCGCCCTGGCCGTGCGTGCCGCGCTCGGCACGGAAGTGATGCTTAAAGCGGTAATCGATCAGCGAAGACAGCTGAGCATCGGCCTGGATGACGACATTGCCGCCACGACCGCCGTCGCCGCCATCGGGGCCACCCTTGGGAACAAATGCCTCGCGCCTAAACGACATGCATCCGGCTCCGCCGTCGCCGCCGCAAACGTTAATGCGGCTGATATCGGTGAACTGTGACAACAGAATCGCCTCCTACAAAAAAAGAGGGAGACCCTTGAATCCTAAAACTCAAGTGCCTCCCACATATGTGCTCTATGAAGGGTGAATTACGCGTTCGCGAGCGGGCGTACGCTGACCCTGTGCTTGATACCCTTGTGGAACTCAACGGTACCGTCGACCAACGCGAACAGCGTGTCGTCCTTGCCACGGCCAACGTTCGCACCCGGGTGGATGTGCGTGCCATGCTGACGGACGAGAATCGTGCCCGTGGTTACCGTCTGGCCGGCGAAGCGCTTCGTGCCAAGGCGCTGACCGCGGGAGTCACGGCCATTACGGGAGGAACCGAGTCCTTTTTTGTGTGCCATTGTGTATACCTACTCTTTCGTTACGAGTGTAATCTACTCGGCGACGGGAGCCTCGGCAACAGCCTCAGCCTCTGCCTTGACAGCCTTCTTGGCGCGGGAGGTAGCCTGAACCTTCACGATCTTCAGCTTGGTGAGCTGCTGACGGTGACCCTTCAGACGACGATAGCGCTTACGCTTGTGGAACTTGAAGACCAGCTGCTTCTCGCCCTTGAACTGCTCAACGATCTGAGCGGTAACCTTGGCCTTGGCCAGCTTGTCGGGATCGGTGACGATCTTCTTACCATCGTTGAGGAAGATGACCGGCAGGGTGACCTTGTCGCCCTCATTGCCCTCGATCTTCTCGACGGTGATGACATCGTCGGTGGCGACCTTGTACTGCTTGCCGCCCGTGTTAACGATTGCGTACATGTTTACTTGCCCTTCATGCATCAGTTAGTGCAACAGCCGAATATAGTAGCAGGCGATAATACCCCCGTCAACGAGTATGTGGAGCAAATCCACAAGTTCGCACAGGTATGGGGCTGACGAGTCGGCCCTCGTCGTCTTCGCATGCTTGATTCTGACGCTCGACATCGTAGGAGCAGATGGTCACGAGGTCTTGCATACCGGTGGAAACAATAGGTGCATCGACGCCCGGGGTCAAGCCCTGCAACAAAACATCAGCAGCAGAAAGCAAAATTTCCGGACGCATGGAGCCCTCGTTGTCGGCATGGGTGTCGAGTATGAGCACCAGATGGTCCGGGCGCTCCCCCGCCTTAAGCTCGTAACCCACGAGCGTATGGTCCAAGTCCAGGCGCTTGCTCTTTTTGCCGCGCGCATAGTCGATGCCGTGGCCCGCACGCAACGTGTCGATTGCGCGACGCACCTCGTCGACGGCGACCGGCGCCTCAGGGTCCAGGTGCAGGTCGATGCGGTACGACAGGCGCGTGAGCTGGGCCGTGAGCGCCGGCGTGCGCACGTCGATGTATGCAGCCTCGATGGGCGCCAAATCGGCCGGAGATGCCGCGGCCAGTCGCCCAAAGGCCTCGTCGAGCGCGACGAACTCGGTCATAAACAGGTCATACCACTCGCAGGTCGACGACGTGCCCACGGGCAGCGCCGACGAAAAGCCCACACGCATATGCGGCGAGAAGCCCTGCGTGACAGCATAAGGCAGGCCCGCGCGACGCACGATACGCTCAATGGTATGGATTAGTTCCAAATGGCCCAGGTACTTGAGACGATCGCGCTTGCCGTAGCGAACGCGCAGCCTAAAGAGCGTGGGGTTGTCGGTCAAGCGCTCACTCATGCGCGATCACCCACCAATACGTTCTTGGCGTGGAGCGTGGGGCAGATTCCGCAGCCGGTGCACGACGTGCGGGTGCAGTCGGGCGTCGTGACACCCTCCAGCGAGCGACGGTATTCGCGCTCGAGGAAGCCGCGCGAGCAACCGGGGCTCACGTGCTCCCAGGGCAGGTGCCAGTCCAGCTCGTAGGGCAGGTGCACGAGCTCGTTGAGGTCGATGCCGTTTTTGGCCGCGGCCTCCTTCCAGTTATCGAGCGAGAAATGCTCTACCCAGGCGTCAAAACGCGAACCGGCACGCCAGGCATCGATGATGACAGGCGTCATGTCGCGGCCTGCACGAGACAGCGCCGCCTCGATAAGCGAGGTCTCGGCATCGTGGTAGTGCACGCGGACCGCACGGTTGCGAACGCTCGTAATGAGGAGCTTCTGGCGGCGTTTGACATCGTCGTAATCGAGCTGCGGGCACCACTGGAAAGGCGTGGCGGCCTTGGGGATAAACACCGACACCGAGATGGACACCGAGATGGAGCCGCGGCGCGCCTTGGGTACCACGGAGCGGCCGAGCTCCAGCACATGGTCGGCCAGGTTGGCGATGGCCACGATATCCTCATCGCGCTCACCGGGAAGACCCATCATAAAGTAGAGCTTCATGCGGTTCCAGCCGGCCTCGAAGGCCGCCTTGGCCGCGCGGTCCACGTCCTCCTCGGTCACGTTCTTGTTGATGATGTCGCGCATACGCTGACTGCCGGCCTCGGGGGCAAACGTCAGGCCGCCCTTCTTTTCGCCGGCGACCGACTCGGCCATATCCACGCCAAACGAATCCAGGCGCTGCGAGGGAATGGACACGCGAATGCCCGTATCTTCCAGGCGGCGGTTGAGCCTGCCAAGCACGTCGCGGATGCAGGAGTGGTCGGTGGTCGAAAGCGAGGTAAGCGACACCTCGTCATAGCCGGTCTTTTCCAGGCCCTGGATCACCGAGGACACAATCTGGTCTGCCGAACGCTCGCGCACCGGGCGATACGTCATGCCGGCCTGGCAAAAACGGCAACCGCGAGCGCAGCCGCGCAGGATCTCGATAGACAGGCGATCGTGAACGAGCTGCGCATAGGGCACGCACGACTGCGACAATGGATTGGTAGCGCCAAAGTCCTCAACGACGCGCTTGTAGACCACCGGCGGCACGTCTTTGCCCTCACGCGGCACGGTATAGCCGTGCGGTGAGCAGGGTTCGTCATAGCGCACCTCGTACAGCGACGGCACGTAGGTACCGGAGACGCTCGCGAGCCGCTCGACAATCTGGGCGCGCGGGACGCCCTCGTCACGCAGGCGGCGATGTAACTGGCAGATCTCGAGCAGCGACTCCTCACCCTCGCCAATCAGGATGGCATCAAAGAAGGCCGCATACGGCTCGGGGTTATAAACCGAAGGTCCGCCGGCGACGACGATGGGATCGTCCTCGGTGCGGTCAGCAGCCAGCAGCGGAATGCCGGCGAGGTCGAGCGCCTCGAGAAAGTTTGTCACGGCCATCTCGTGCGGCACATGCATACCGACGATATCAAACGAGGCCACGGGCGCTGCGCCCTCGAGCGACAGCAGCGGGATACCGGCCTCGCGCATGGCATCGCCCATATCGGGCCACGGCACATAACCGCGCTCACAGGAGATGCCCTCGGCCTGGTTAAGGATGTTGTACAGGATGGCGATACCCTGGTTGGGCAGGCCGACCTCGTACACGTCCGGGTAAATCATGCAGCAACGATAGTCGGCATCGGCCTTGGAGAGCGTACCCCACTCGTGGTCGATATAGCGACTCGGCTTTTCGACCTTCGCGAGCAGCGGCTCGATCAAATGAAAACAGTCTTGGTATGGAACGCGCAAAAGAAACCCCTAAGCAGCGAGATCGGATGCATCCTCAAAAGGATTCATGGGACGGGTAGCGCCGGCAACCGTGGTCACCAGGTCGCGGACGCGCGAGAACGTGGCGGCAACCACCTCGTTGGCACGGCTGTAGTCGATATCGCGCTCGTAGAGAGACACGAGCGCACGACCCATGCCATAGGTGCCGACGGCGGCGGAGAGTGCCTTGACGGCAAAGCCGATATGCGGCGTCTGCTTTACCAGGGCGCGAGTGACGGCGCGCATTACCAAGCCGCCGGCAAGCACGCCCGCGACCTCATAGCCGCGCTCGGGCTTAATGCCGCGCCCAAAGATAGCCGCAAGCTCAAAGAGCATGCCAACCTGCGCCAGCGCCATAACGGGATAATCGGCCCCCGGCAAAAACACCAGCGCGCCCGTCGCCATATTGGTAAGCGCGCACGAGGTGATGATGCGGTTGGCGGCGGCGATGCGCATAAAGGCAAAGTTCGCCGCAAAGGCCGTCTCCTTTTCCGTACGGTCCAGGATCCAGCGGGCGAGTGTCTCGAGCAGATACGTCTTATCGGTGGCCGCTACCACGCCGAGCATGGGCGTGGACTCCTGGATAAAAGGCACCTCGACAGCGGACTCGGCCAGCACGCACACGGGAGCGCCGGCAATGACGAGCTCCTGCACGGCGCTCTCAAGGCGGTCGGAACCGCACGAAAGCACCAGCACCACGTCGGTATCGGTCTTGGGGACGATACGCTCCTCACCCAGGCGCTCAACGCGCACAATACCCGAGGTCGTCTGCGGCACAAAGGCATCGCGCACCGTCTCGACCAAAAAACGCGAGGCAGTCGAATCCAGGTAGACCGAAACGCGCACCGGCGTATCGGAATCCCTCTTGGTGGTCGCGCCCATTTTAAAAGCGCGAGTCAGCTTTTCCACGGGAATCTTCATGGCAAATCCCTCCAGCGGTTACGCGGCGCCCGAACGATGCCGCCATATGGATTGTACGATACCCACCGTCAACAACTGGATCATCATCGAGGACGAACCAAAGCTAATGAACGGCAGCGGAATACCGGTAATCGGCATCATGCCAATGCACATGCCGATGTTCTCGAACGTCTGAAATGCCCACATGCCGACAATACCCACGCATGACAAGCGTAGAAACAGAGACTCGCACTTAAAGGCAACGCGGATCGTCGAGAAGATGAGCAGTACGTACAGGCACAGCAACAAAAAGGAACCGCAGAAGCCGAACGTCTCTGACAAAAAGGCGAAGACGAAGTCGGTATGGAACTCGGGCAGAAAGCCGCCGGCCGACTGCGTCGCATGCCCCAGGCCCTTACCAAAGAAACCGCCCGAGCCGACCGCGATCAACGACTGCTGCAGGTTGTACGCATCGTCCGAATCGGCGTTGTCGGGGTCGATAAAGACCGTCAGACGATTCATCTGGTACTGCTTAATGAGCACATCGTGACCGAGCAGCGAATCGAAGACCGAATCGAGCGCCAGGACGAGCGCCACCAAACCCACGAGCAGAGCCAAAGTCGACAGCACCCATTCGCGGCGCGCACCGCTCATGCAGATGACGATGGCGCCCGACACCAGCACGACCAGACCCGAGCCCAAATCGCCCATGGCGACGACGGCCAAAAACGGAACGGACAGCATGCCGCAGAGCTTAATGTAGTCGCGAGCGGTATCGATGCGCCCGTTGTACTGCGAGCCAAGCGTGGCCATAAAGAAGATGGTGATGAGCTTGGCAAGCTCAACGGGCTGGAATGTTAAACCGATACCGGGAATCTTGATCCAACCCGTCATTCCCAAGCCGCCCGTGTAGGACAGGCCCGGAATCTTAGGCGAGAAGATCACGATGAGATCGATGACGAGCAGGGCCGTCGAAAAGTTGGAAATGCCGCGCAGGTCGGTGCGCCAGACGAGCACCGCCAGCACCGCGCCAATACCGATACCCAGCAGGTGACGCGAGAACGAGGCGTCGGCTTTAAACTGCGAGGCGGACCAAATAATAATGGCGCCATAGGTGACGAGCGCCACAGTCGCCAACAGCACGCCGACGTGCACCTTTTGGCGAAACGTTCCGCGCGATGCGGAAATCTGCTTGTTGACGCGGTCCAGGCTGCTGCGAGAGCCGGTTTTGGTTGAGCGGAACAGGTCCGCCGGCGAAAAGTCCATCGCAACCTCCTATCGAACCGAGGAATCGCCCGTGGCCGTCGACGTGTCGGGCTCGTCATAAATCGCACCGAGGACATCGCGCACAACGTGCAGCGCGGTATCGGAGCCGCCACCGCCCTGTTCCAAGACAGTGGCGATCACGTACTTGGGGTCATCGGCCGGCGCGTAGGCGCAAAACCACGCGTAATCGTCCTCGCCGCTCTTCTCGCCCGTGCCGGACTTGCCGTAGACCGTAGGGGTCAGGGAGTTAAAGTGCGCGGCGGTCGAAGTCGACGCCGAGTAAATCACATCGTGCATGCCGTTGCGGACCAGCGCAAGATCGGCATCGTTGTTAATTTGGGCCTCAAGGCGCTTCTTTTTGCCCTTGCCGTTGTACTTGTAGGCATCGCCGTCGCCATCACGCGAGACAGCAGACAAGAACACATGCGGCACATACTGTTTGCCGCCGTTGGCAATACCCATGTAGGCGCAGGCCATCTGCAGCGGTGTCACCAGAATGTCGCCCTGGCCGATGGCGATGTTGGTCATATCGCCGGCATTCCACTTGCGGTCCTCGGCCGAGGCGTCGGTAAAGTACGACTCTTTCCACTCTGCATCGGGAATGCGGCCCGCACCCTCACTCGGCAGGTCGATGCCGCAGGTCTTGCCCAGGCCCCAACGGCGAAAGACCTCTTGCAGGCCTTCGGGATGCTGGTCGTTGTAGAAAAAGGCCTTGCCCATATCGTAGAACACGGGGTCGCAGGAGTTGGCGATACCGGACTGCAGCGTCATCGTGCCGTGGCCGGAGTGCAGCCAGCAGTACTTTCCCCAAGATTTGCCCAAGCCGGTCCAATATCCCGTGCAGTTGGTCGTTTGACTCGAAGTGTACGTGCCAAATTCGAGGCCAGCCAACGCCGAGAGGGGTTTGATGGTCGAGGCGGACATGTACTGGCCGCTAATGGCGCGGTTGAGCAGCGGATGCGAGCCCTCGTCATCGTTAAGCTCGGTCCAAACGTCATTGGAAACGCCGCCGATAAAGACAGAAGGATCAAACTTGGGTTCGCTTGCCATGCCCAAGATCTCGCCGTTGTTGGGGTCAAGGCACACCACGGCACCGTTGCCGGCATTGCTATGACCCGCAGTCTTGGCAAGCTCAATGGCATTCGCCAGAGCCGTCTCGCAGGCCTGTTGAATCTTAAGATCGAGCGTAAGCTTAATGTCAGAACCGGCCTTGGCGGGAACGGCGCCGGCTTGACCGGTAACGTTACCCGAGGCGTCAACTTTCACGGTCTGCTCACCGCGAATGCCCTGCAGCAGATTTTCGTAGTAAATCTCTACGCCCGCCTGACCCACAATATCGCCCGATTGATACGAGATCTGGCCAGCCGCGCTTTCGTTGCCGTCCGACGACTTCTTGTTCTGCGCCTCGAGCTGCTCGGAGGTAATGGTGCCGGTATAGCCCAAAATATGGCAGGCGGTCTCGCCATACGGGTACTGGCGCTCGGTGCGCTCGGCGATCTTCACGCCGGGAAACTCACCGGCGTGCTCCTGAATGTAGGCGACGGTAGAGCGGCGCACGTCAGTCGCGATCGTATGCAGGCTCTGCGCGCCCTCGGAATTGTCCTGGATGTTGCGCAGCACCGCGACATACGGCATGCCGAGCACGTTGGCAAGATGACGCACCAGCACCTTGTCGTCGGCAAGATCGCGATAGGCGACGACGGCGAGCGAGGGGCGGTTTTGCACCAGTGCGACGCCGTTGCGGTCCAAGATGCGGCCACGCACGGCCGGCGTGGTAACGGTTCGGGTCTGATTGCTCTTGGCCTGCTTGTCGTAGTAGTCCGACGAGACCATCTGCATGCCCCACAGCTTAACGGCAAGCGCGGCAAACATGGCACCCACGCCCGTGGTGAGGATGGAGAAGCGGCCCTTGAAGGCCGTGGCGGCCGTATTGCCCTCGCCCTCGGTGGCGCGCGGGGCCGTTCCGTGCTGTGTGTCGTAGGTAAAGCGGGAGTCGCCGCGGCGCATGATGACCAGCGCGACCACAATGGCCACGACCAGCGCGATACCGGCGACAACAACCGTCAACTGGGAAGACATCTTGAGGCCTCCCCTATTTGAGCTTACGGGTCTTGGGCTTAAAGCGCATGCCCGTCTGACGCCCACCGCGTGCGGAGAACCCATAGCCAGACTGCGGAGCGGCACCGGACATCAAAAACGGAATGGCAATCAAGCCCGTCAGGATCGAGGACGGCAGAGCGTGCCCAAAGATGGCCACCACAAAGCTCGTCTCCAGACCCATAAACAGCAAGATGATGCTGTAGACCACGTTGATGGCAAGCGCAAAGGCGCCCACGGTAATGCCGCGCGCGCTCGGCGAGCCGCCCGTCTGACCAGCCGCGCTGTGCACCAAAGCAAAACTGCCCACGGTCAGCAGCATCGACATAACGCCCACCGGCACGGCGGCGGAAAGGTCGTAAAACAGACCGCTGCAAAAGCCGCACACGACGGCACGCGTAGGGTCGCCCGAAAACACGCTCAGACACACCAAGATGATCATAAAGTTGACGCGGCCGCCCGCGATGGAGATTTGCGGTGCCAGTCCCGCCTGCAGCAGCACGCAGACGATAGCGGCGATTGCAAAGGCACGGGAGCCAGTCCCCTGCTCGTGTAGATCCATGGACATGCCTCCCTATTCGCTCGATCCAGAATCGGACGCTTCGGCCGTGTCGGAATCATCATCCGATTTCTCGTCCTTAGACTGAGTCGCAGCATCGCGCGACGAGCCCTGCGGGGCACTATTGGCCGAGCTCACATCATCGTCCGAAGCCGACTGCTCGTCGGTGAGCGAGGTGATGACGAGCACTTCCTCGTTATTTTCGGCCGTGGTCTGCGCACGCACCACAATGGTGTAGTACACGTCGTTAGCCGACTTCTCGACCGAAGACACGGTGCCGAGCGGCAGTCCCTTGGGGAACACGCCACCGATGCCCGAGGTCACGATGATATCGCCCACCTTAACATCGGAGTCGACGCTCACGTACTCAAGACGCAACGTGCCATCGGGCTGGCCCTGTAGCATGCCTTGTGCGCGCGTGTCCTGCACCATGGCGGACACACCAGAGTTCTCGTCTCCAATCAGGCGCACGGTCGATGTCTTGGCCGAAACCTCGATAATCTGGCCGATGACGCCGGCCGAGCTCGTCACGGGCATGTTGATGGTAAGCCCGTCGGCAGAACCCTTATCGATGGTGACGGTCGACGTCCAGGCGTCACCCGAGGCTCCGACAATACGAGCCGCAGTGGACTTGAGGTTATAGGTCGACTGCAGGCCCACAAGACCCTCAAGGCGCTCAGCGGTCTTTTGGGCCTCGGAAAGCTCCGCGACCTTGGAAGTGAGGACCTCGTTTTGCTTCTTAAGGTCGTCGAGCGACTCCTGCGAAGCGGTGAGGTTGGAGAACACGTTGCCGATGGCATTGAATGGCGCCGCCACCGCCGAGCCAACGAAACGCACCGGAGAGGTGATTGTCGTGACGCCCGAACGCACGGCATGTATCGGCCCGGCCTCGCCCTCTCGAATGTAAAACGTGAGCAGCAACACAGAAATCAGGCTGAAAACAATCAACGGGCGCATACCCGTTGATTGTCGTTTGGTATTCAGATTTGAAGAGAAACCCGAAGATCGTGCCAAATGGAATCCACCTTTTGGAAATTAAGCATTGGTCTGGACGAAACCGCCGTCAAACGCGTTGGCCTCGAGCACGCGGGCACAACCGTTTACGACGTTGTCGAGCGCCGTGGGGCTCACGTTGACCGAAACGCCCGTCTCGTCGCGCAGGCGCACGTCGAGGCCGCGCAGCAACGCTCCGCCACCGGTCAGCAGAATGCCGTAGTACATAAGGTCCGAGGCAAGATCGGGCGGTGTGGCGTCGAGTGCGTCCTTGACGGCCTTGGCCATCTCGTCGAGCGGCTTATTGAGCGCACGACGAATCTCCTCGCTCTCGATGCGCACGGTCTTGGGCAGGCCCGTGATCACGTCGCGGCCATTGACCTCGACGTCAAGCTCGTCCTTGAGCGGCACGGCAGAGCCGACCTTAATCTTAATGTCCTCGGCCGTACGCTCGCCGATGGCCAAATTGTAGGCATCGCGAACATGCGTGAGGATAGCCTGATCGAACTCGTCGCCGGCAATGCGGATGGACTGCGACACGACGATACCGCCCATGGCGATAACGGCAACCTCGGTGGTGCCGCCACCGATATCGATGACCATGGAGCCAGTCGGCTCCTCGACAGGCAAGTCAGCACCGATAGCCGCGGCCATGGGCTCCTCGATCAGATAGGCCTGGCGAGCGCCAGCCTGGATCGTAGCCTCAAAAACGGCGCGCTTCTCGACCGACGTGACACCAGAGGGAACGCATACGACGACGCGCGGACGAGGGGTCCACGGATAGCGCTTCTCGGAAGCCTTATCGATAAAGTAGCGAAGCATGGCCTCGGTGACATCGAAGTCGGCGATGACGCCATCCTTAAGAGGACGCACGGCCACAATGTTGCCGGGCGTACGGCCAAGCATACGCTTGGCCTCGATACCGACTGCAAGAATGCGCTCGTCGTTTTTGTCGATGGCGACGACGGAAGGCTCGCGAATGACAATGCCCTTGCCGCGCACAGAGACAAGCGTATTGGCGGTGCCGAGGTCGATGGCTAGATCGCCCGCATAGCTACCGAAAAACATGTCCATCAAAGAAAACAACGCAACTCCTGATGTGTTGGATGATTGCTGGAAAACTACTAGCCCATCATACTAGCGCAAGCCCGGCACCTCACTTGCGGTGAAGCACCGGGCAGCGCCAAATCTCATAAGGTCACTACTGGTTGTCAGCGGCCGAGAAATCGATGTCGAGCGAAGATACCGCCCAGCCGATATGGTTATCGGAGCGCACGAATTTGACGGTATATTCCTGCTCGCCGCCCTTGGACAGCGAAGCCTTCACCTTCGCGGTGGTCTCGGTCATGGACTGATCCATGCCCTCGATGGAGACGGTGGCGCCCTGCGGGATCGAGGAGATAATCATCGCCTTGGCGTCCTCGGACAGGCTGGAGGCCAGGCAGGACTCGGCCTTGGCGGTATCACCGTCGCCGGCAGCCTGGAACAGATCGGTGATGACGGACTCCTGCGAGGGGATACCCATGCCGCGCGTGTAGGCAAAGCCCAAACCGCCCGCGGCAAGAACAATCAGCAGAAGCAAAACCAAGAAGACCTTGAGGCCCGTATGGCGATGGCGACGACGGACCTTGGCCTGCTTGCGGTCCTGACGATCCTGCTGGACCATCTCGGACTCGGACAGCGTAAAGAAGCCCGTGTCGGACGGATCGGGCATAAACTGGCCAGTGGCACCCGTGGGATCGAGCGAATCGACAGCAGTCGTATCCATGGCGGGCGCCGGGGCCGTGGCCATGGCGGTCTGGGCCGAAAGCGCGGCAAGTGAATCGTGCACGCGGGCAAGCTCATCGGCCTGCTCGGGTGTGAGCTGGTAGATACCGTCGGCGGTGGCGGCATTAAAGGCATCGAGCGCCTCGGAAGGACGACCCGCGGCAGAAAGCGCCTCGCCCATACCCGCGTTAAGCGCACGCGTGTCATCGCGCGGACCGGCAAAGTCGATGGCCGTGCGATAGGTCTCCACGGCGTCCGCCGGTCGGCCAAGTTTGATGAAGCAGCGGCCGAGCTCGCCAAGGGCGGCCGCGGGGGCTGGATTGGCGCCATCGATGGCGGCCTGGCGGAAGGCAGTGCCTGCATTGGCGAAATCGCCCGACTGGAACAGCGCGTTGCCAAGACCCAGATAGGCCTTAAATGGCGTGGCATAGGAAGCATCCTGCGTTGCGGCGGAGAACGCCTGGGCTGCGGTCACATAGTCACCCACGGCAGCGAGCGCCTTGCCGCGGTTGGTGAGCAGCGCGCCGCGCTTTCCATAGGTGCCGTCGTTGAGGGCAGCCGCGTACGCCTCGGCAGCCTCGGCGTACATACCCAGGTGCATCAGAGCGTTGCCACGCAGATGGTCGGCCTCGCCCATGATCTCGCTGGGGGTCTTTGCCGCACCGAGCATCTGAGCGGCTGCAGAAAAGTCGCCCGCACGATAAGCGGCTCGACCCTGTTGAATCAGCTGACTATTCAAGGAAGTCCCCTTTTACTCGTGAACGATCTCGACATGGACGATCTCGTCGCCGGCACGCAGCTGCGAAATCACGTCGAGGCCCTCGACCGTGGTGCCAAAGACGGTGTAACCGGAATCCAGATTGTGCTGGGCACCCAGGCAGAAGTAGAACTGGGAGCCCGCGGAATCGGGATCCATAGAACGCGCCATGGCAAGCGCACCGTCCACATGGCTGTTGCGCGGGTTGGTGGCAAACTCGCCCTTGATGCAGTAGCCGGGGCCACCGGTGCCGGGCATACCGTCGGGGCCCTCAAGGCCGGCGGCGACGTCAGCGCCGGACATATCGCGGGTATTGGGGTCGCCGCCCTGGATCACAAAGCCGGGCACATAGCGGTGAAACTTAAGGCCGTCATAAAAGCCCATGGTGGAAAGCTCGCAGAAGTTCGCCACATGGATGGGAGCGCCCTCGCCGTCAAATTTGACCTTGATCGTACCCTTCGACGTCTCGATGATCGCACACTCGTCACCAGCGAGCTGGTACTCGGGCGTATAAAGCTCTTTCTTAAAACCAAACATGTGGTTCCTTCCTCGTGCGTTTAAAGCATATTTGTACGAATTGTAGCAATAAGCACAGGCTTCCATCAATTGCGCACGCAGGTTATGCCGTCGGAGGGCAACAAATTACGAACGCGGCTGCGGCTTCCAGGCGCTCACATTGGCATCGTACTGATTAAGGGCGCTGTTGCCGCCCTGTGCGATGGGCGCCAAGATTTCACTCTGGCGGGCGCTCAGCGACTCGCCATCGGGAATGGACAGCGAGATATCCCAGCTCTGGCAGATCATGTCGACGCGCTCGTACATCCACTCGGCAAGCTGCTTGAGGTGCTCGATATCCTCCGCGTAGACCGTATCGTCTTGCACCTTAAGGTTGTTGAGCTCGTCTTGGGTCTTTTTGATCTGGTCGCGCAGGGCATAAGCGCTCTGCGACAGCTCCTGACGCGTGGAGAGCGGCGTGCGCAGGTACCCGCTGTTAAACGAGTCGACAACCTCGCCGATCTGATCATCGTCGCCATACGACACGATCGTCTGATACAGACCGTCGAGCTTGGTATAGAGCTGGTCGTCGGAAAGGACGGTCTCCTCCTGGACCACCTCGGCGGTATCGTCGGACTTGGTCTCTTCCTCGGTAGCCTCGCCCTTCTGGCGCGAGGGGAACGTCGTCTTGGCGGCCTGGCCAAACTGGTCGTAAAAGCCCGGCATAACGCCCATGGGGTCCGATGTCACAAACCAATAGGCACTGCCGCACAAGGCAGCGAGCAACGCGATGACGATGAGCGGCTTGGGAATACGGCGCTTGTGCTTGTGGTAGGCATCCTCGTCCGGATGTACCTTGCGCTTGGGTTTTTGATTTTTGGACTGAGCGTCGTCACGAAGGGACACCGGCAGCGGGATATCGACCTTGGGAATGCCAAAATCCCTGTCGAAAGCCGGCAGCACGCAGGTCTCATTGGGATCGGCGGCATCGGAAAGTACCGCGGCGGCAGAGGCCGGCGCATGGGGCACCTCGGTATCGATCTGATCCTGCGTCAGGCGGGGAAAACCAGCCGTGCGCCCAGCAGCCAGGTCGGATGCGGCCGCATCCTCGGATAGAATGCCCGGGGCAGGGCGCCCGCACTTGGAACAGGTGCGGTCATGAGGCGACAGACGGGCACCGCAGCCTTCGCAGAACACAAACTCGGTGTGCTCGGGGCCATCGCCCGGGCCAACATAGGTGTTGCAATAGGGGCAGAACGAGGAGCCGTCCTCTATGGTCTTGAGACAATGCGGGCAAATCACGGCAGCCTCTTTTCGGAATCATTCGAACCATCGAGGTTAGAGCATAACATCGCTACGCCCCTAAAGGCACAGGGCACCAATTCAACATCGCAGGGTAGCTAATTTGGGACGGGGCTTTTTTAGCTGCCCTGGCTGATGACGCGATCTATTTGGCCGATTGGCGGCCAGGGCAGCTAAAAAAGCCCCGTCCCAAATTAGCTACCCTGTGAGGTGCGGTTACTTCTTCTTTTTGCTCGGCATCGAAACCTTAATGCCCTGGGCGGACTTGGTCACACGCGAGCGCTTGACGCCCGCGCCCTTCTTTTTCTTGGGCTGGGTCTTTTCCACGCCCTCGAGCGCGCGGGCCTCGGCCTCACGGGTCGTACGCTCCTCGCGGCGCTGCGCCATGTCGGCGGCGACGCGCTTGGCAAAACGCTCGGCCGTCGAGCCCGTCGAGCTCACCTTGCCGCCACCGCGGCCCAAGCGAACGCGCACGCCGCGGCCAAAGCCAGTGGCGGCATGACGGCGACGCGGCTTAAGCGAATCCATCATCGTGGCGAGTTTAAAGAACACGCCGCAAGTAAAGACCACAATCACCAGAAGGATAATTGCCTCGCCCATCGACAAGTTGGCGATAGACAGCAGCTCGGGGAATCCGATAACGCCCGCCAAGATGCCGACGACGACAAATACAAAGAGCACCACGCGCAAGGGAGTGAGCGGCTGCGAGATACGCCAGATCAGGCTCACGCTTGCCGCGCACGACGTGAGAAGGCACATCGTCGACAGCGTGAGTTGGCTAAAGCCAAACACGCGCGCCACAAAGATGTCGAGCGCCGCGGCCAAAATGACTGCAACCGACGCCGGCAGCGCGCGCTTGAGCACGTTGGTTAAGAACGACCCCTTCACGCGGGCATTGTTGGGCTCAAGGCCCAGCACAAAGCCCGGCGCGCCGATGCAGAAGAAGTTGATGAGCGTCATCTGGATAGGCTCAAAGGGATACGGCGGCAGCGCGATGCACAGCGCCGCCAGGCCCATCGAAAACAGCGTCTTGGTCAGGAACAGCGACGCCGAACGCTGCAGGTTGTTGATGGAGCGACGGCCCTCGGCCACCACGGCAGGCATCGAGGCAAAGTCGTTATCGACCAGCACGATTTCGGCCACGTTGCGTGCGGCATCGGAACCGGCGGCCATGGCCACGGAGCAGTCCGCCTCCTTGAGTGCCAGCACATCGTTGACGCCGTCGCCCGTCATGGCAACGGTATGGCCACGACGCTTGAGCGCCTGCACGAGCTCGCGCTTCTGCTGCGGGGTCACGCGGCCAAAGACGTGATAGCGGTCCACCGCCGCATCAATCTTGGACGGCGTATCGAGCGTCGTGGCGTCCACATAAGCGTCCGCCCCCGGCACGCCCACCACGCGTGCGATCGACGACACCGTGCGCGGGTCGTCGCCACTGATCACGTTAAGGGTCACACCCTGCTCGTTAAAGTAGCCGATGGTCTCGGCGGCCGAAGTGCGAATCTCATCGCGAATGGTCACAAAGCCCACGGGCTCGGCCTCGCCCACCATATCGCCATCGGGCGTAAAGCCGTCCACACGGGCCACCACGAGCACGCGGCAGGTGTCGGCAAGCTCGGCCACACGATTTTCGACCTGCGCAAAGATACGCTCCGAAAGCACAAATTGAGCGGCGCCCATCACATAGGAGCCCTGCGCAAACGAGGCGCCGCTCCACTTTTTGGAGGACGAAAACGGAATGACCGACAGCGGCTCGGACACCTCGACCGGGCGGTCGGCGTAGTAGTTGAGCAGCGCCTGGCAGGTCTCATTGGCATCAGCCGAGGTCGCGCGCGCGACATTGGCAAGCGCAAAATCGAGCACGGTAGTATCGACGGGGACAGGTGCCTCGTCCGGGGCCAAGCCCACACCCTCAACGGGCAACGGATAGGTGCCCTCGACCTCCATGCGACCCGACGTGATAGTGCCCGTCTTGTCCAGACACAGCACGTCGACGCGCGCGAGCGTCTCGATGCAATAGAGCTGTTGCGCGAGTACCTTGCGGCGCGCCAGGCGCACCGTGGCGATGGCAAGCACCGACGAGGTCAGCAGCACCAGGCCCTGCGGAATCATGCCCAAAAGAGCGCCCACCGTGGACAGCAGCGCCGACGAAGGCACGCGACCGGCCAGCAGCTCGGAAAAGCACCACGAAAGCGCGCTATTGCCCGGCGTACCGGCGGCATCCCATAGCCCGCTCACACTCGCGGCAAACAAGGCCAGACCGAGCGGAATCATGATGACGCTCGCAAAGCGCACGATGGCGTTGAGCGCGTTCATGATCTCGGAATTGACCTTTTTGACGTACTTGGCCTCGTCGTTGATCTTGGCCACATAGTTATCCGCACCAACATGGACCACGCGGGCACGCAACAGGCCCGAGTCGATAAAGCTGCCGCTCATGAGCTCGGAGCCAGGCTGCTTTTTGATGAGGTCGCTCTCGCCCGTCAGCAGACTTTCGTTAACGAGCGCCTCGCCCGATACCACCACGGCGTCGGCAGGTATCTGGTCACCGCGCCCCAGACGAATGATGTCGTCGAGCACGATCTGGTCCAAGTCGAGCTCCACCTCGGCACCATCGCGCACCGCGATGGCCTTCTTAGAGGTCAGCAGTGTGAGCTTATCGACCATCTTCTTGGAGCGCATGGACTGGATAACGCCAATAGCGGTATTGAGGAACACCACGAACAGGAACGTCAGGTTCTTAAACGATCCGGTCATAATGACCAAAATCGCTAAAATCACGTTGATCAGATTGAACAGCGTGCAGAGATTTTCGATGATAAGCTCACGAACCGATTTGGTCTTAAGCTCCATGTTGCGGTTGATCTTGCCGGCGGCAATGCGCTCCTCGACCTCGGCGGTCGAAAGTCCGCGCTCGATATCCGTCGTTGCCATACCACGTCCTATCACGTCGCGTCGGTATAAGAAAAACCGCCCGGACCATGCGAGGTTCGGACGGTCTTACGTTCGATGGTGCCCCATGTTGGATTCGAACCAACGGCCTTCTGCTCCGGAGGCAGACGCTCTAATCCCCTGAGCTAATAGGGCCAACGGTTGGCATTATACCCAAGTGCGCCATGAGCTAACAACATAACAGAAAAAGCTTTGCAATTACGTGGGAGACGAAGCGCAACGGCTCACTTTAGGACGCAAAAGTAAAATAATTAGTATAAACTCTCATGCACCATATGATACGGCTCGCACTGCGGGCCGTTTTTGCAAGGGTTATCCATCGAGGTGAGAGGCACACCATGATTGCAATTTTAAAGCGGAGCGCAAGCGATGAGGCCATCGGCCACATCGTCAGCTGGATTGAGAAGAAGGGTCTCAAAACCGACGTGTCGCGGGGCGAGAACGAGACCATCATCGGCCTGGTGGGCGATACGACCAAGATCGACCCGTTCCTGCTCGAGTCCATGGACGTCGTCGAGCGTGTGCAGCGCGTCTCCGAGCCGTTCAAGCGTGCCAACCGCAAGTTCCACCCCGAGGACTCCGTCATCGACTGCGGCCACGGCATCAAGATCGGCGGCGACCAGTTCCAGGTCATCGCCGGACCCTGCTCCGTCGAGGGCGAAAACCTCATTCGCATCGCACGCCGCGTAAAGGCCGCCGGCGCCACCATGCTGCGAGGAGGTGCCTACAAGCCCCGCACCTCCCCTTACGCCTACCAGGGCATGGGCCCCGCCGGCCTGGACCTGCTATGCGAGGCATCGGCCGAGCTCGACATGCCGATCGTCACCGAGATCATGGACCCGCGCGACGTGCAGGTCTTCTTGGATAAGAAGATTGACGTCATGCAGATTGGCGCCCGCAACGCGCAGAACTTCCCTCTGCTCAAGGAGGTCGGCAAGACCAAGACCCCGGTCCTGCTCAAGCGCGGCATGTCCGGCACCGTCGACGAGCTGCTCATGGCTGCCGAGTACATCATGAGCGAGGGCAACGACAACGTCATCCTGTGCGAGCGCGGCATTCGCACCTTCGAGACCCGCACCCGTAACACCTTCGACCTCAACGCCGTGCCGGTGCTACACCACCTGTCGCACCTGCCCGTCGTGGCCGACCCCAGCCACGCCACCGGCTACACCCGCTACGTTGAACCCATGGCGCTCGCCGCGACCGCCTGCGGCGCCAACGGTCTGGAGATCGAGGTCCACGACGAGCCCAGCCGCGCGTGGTCCGACGGCGCCCAGGCCCTCACCCCCGACCAGTTCGACGACACCATGCGCCGTATCCGCGCCATCCGCGAGGTTGTCTGCCAAGAGACCATGGAGTAGCCCATGGGTACGGTAAGAAACGCACGCGTTAACCAGGGCGGCCCCAAATGCGCCGGCGTTGTGGGCCTGGGTCTGATCGGCGGCAGCTTTGCCCGCGGCTATGCGCAGGCGGGCGTCCGCGTGCTGGCCTGGGACCCCGACGATGACGTCATGACGGCCGCCAGCATGGGCACCGTCGCCGGCGAGCTCAGCGACGAGACGCTCGGCGAGTGCGACATCATCGTGCTGGCCTGTTACCCCGAGGCCTGCATCGAGTGGCTCGAGACGCACGCCCAGGCACTCGCCGACGCCACCGATACCGAGGCCATCATGGGGCCCGTGGTGATTGACACCGTGGGCGTGAAGGGCATCGTATGCGAGCGTGCCTTCGAACTCGCCCGCGAGTACGGGTTTTACTTTGTGGGCGCGCACCCCATGGCGGGCACCCAGTACTCGGGCTACGCTCACTCCCGTGCCGACCTGTTCCAGGGCGCGCCACTCGTGCTCGTGCCGCCCGCGGTGGACGATGCGCTCAAGCTTGAGCTTTTAGGCCAGGTGCGCGAAATGGTGCGCCCCTTAGGCTTTGGCAAGTTCAGCGTGACCACCGCCGCCGAGCACGACCGCGTGATCGCCTTTACGAGCCAGCTCGCGCACGTCGTCTCAAACGCCTACGTCAAAAGCCCGACTGCCCAGGTTCACCACGGCTTTTCGGCCGGTAGCTACCGCGACCTTACCCGCGTGGCGCACCTCAACCCGCAAATGTGGTCCGAGCTCATGATTGACGACGCCGATGCGCTCGCCTTCGAGATCGACCATCTGATCGACTCGCTCGGCGCCTACAGCCGTGCGCTCAAGGACCGCGACCAGCGCTATCTTGAGAATCTCCTTGCCGAGGGCGACCGCATCAAGCGCGCGCTCGACGACGAGGCCACCCACTAGACCACCTATCACGCCAGGTCGAAAGGACCAAAGCTTATGGCGATTACCATCGATATCGACACCGCACGCCCCTACCAGGTGCACGTCGGCACGTTTTTGCTGGAGCAGGCGGGCCCGCTCGTGCGCGCCACCGCCGGCGGATCGCGCGCCGTCATTGTGACAGACACCAACGTGGGTCCGCTCTACCAAATGCCCGTTAAGCAGAGCCTGGAGGCTGCGGGCTATACGGTGAGTGTCTGCACCTTCGAGGCCGGCGAGGCCCACAAGCGCGCCGAGACCTACATCAACATCTTGGAGTTTGTGGCCGAGCACGAGCTTTCGCGCTCCGACGTGATCGTGGCACTCGGCGGCGGCGTTGTAGGCGACGTGGCTGGCTTTGTGGCCGCCACCTACATGCGCGGCTGTAAATTTGTGCAGATCCCCACGAGCCTGCTCGCTATGGTTGATTCGTCGGTGGGCGGCAAGACGGCCATCGACCTGGCCGCCGGCAAAAACCTGGCCGGCGCCTTTTGGCAGCCGAGTGTTGTTATTGCCGACGTGGGGTGTCTCGCCACCCTCACGCCCGAGCAGTTCGCCGACGGCTGCGGAGAGGTCGTCAAACACGCCGTGATCGCCGACCCCGAGCTTTTCACCGAGTTGGAGAAAACCCCGCTCACACTGGAGCTCCTCAACCGGGACGTGGCCCGTGTGGCGCTCATCATCGCCCGCAATATCGACATTAAACGCGCCGTGGTTGTCGCCGATGAGCGCGAGACCAACCAGCGCAAGCTGCTCAACTTTGGACACAGCGCTGGACACGCTGTCGAGGCCTGCGAGCACTTTGAGCTGGGACATGGCAACTGCGTGTCGATCGGCATGGGCATCATCACGCGCGCCGCAGCCCTGCACGGCATTTGCGACGCCGAGCTGCCCGGCCGCATCGAGGAGCTCTGCGCCCGCCACGGCCTTAAGACCCGCTGCGAGCTTTCGGCCGACGCCGTCTTTGCCGAGGCACTCCACGATAAAAAGCGCGCCGGTGACACCATCGACCTGGTAATTCCGCACGGCATTGGCCGCTGCAGCATCGACCGCACGCCGCTTTCCGTCTTTCATGATTTAATTGCCGAGGGCCTCGGCCAGAAGGGAGACGCCTCCACATGCTAGCCCGCATCACTCCGTCCCCACTCAAGGGCACCGTCCCCGCCATCGCATCCAAGTCGATGGCGCACCGCCTGATCATCTGCGCCGCCCTTGCCAACGGAGAGACGCATGTGACCTGCAACACCACCTGCGCCGATATCGAGGCCACGGTGCGCTGCCTCACGGCGCTCGGCGCCCGCATCGAGACCGTCGAGGATGGCTTCCAGGTCCATCCCACTATGAAGAGTATTGAGTTTGGCCTGCTCAAAGCACTTGCCGGCGGCACGCTCGACTGCGGCGAGAGCGGCTCCACCCTCCGCTTTATGCTACCCGTCGCCTGCGCGCTGGGGGCAGAGGCAACCTTTGTGGGCCAGGGCCGTCTGGGCGCCCGCCCGCTCTCCCCGCTCTCGGACGAGATCATCGCCGCCGGCTGCGACCTGCAGGGCCTGGGCGGCTTTCCGCTCAAGACAAGTGGCCGCATGCGCCCGGGTACTTTTATCCTGCCGGGCAATGTGAGCTCACAGTACATCTCCGGTCTACTGTTGGCGGCCCCGCTGCTGGCCCAGCCCTCCTGCGTGCAGGTGACCGGCCTTATCGAAAGTCGCCCCTATATCAACCTGACCATCCAGGCCATGAAGGCCTTCGGCGTCGAGGTCAACGTCGAGCGCATCCCCGCCAAGAATGGCAAGCCCGAGGTCACGAACTTCCGCGTGAGCAGCGGCTCGTACCGCACGCCTGGCAGCGTGGCTGTCGAGGGCGACTGGTCCAACGCCGCCTTTTGGCTGTGTGCCGGCGCCATCGGCTCCGACCCCATCACCGTCGAGGGCGTGTCGCTGAGCTCCGCGCAAGGCGACCGCAACGTGCTTGCCGCGCTTTCGCGCTTTGGCGCCCGCATCGTGCGCTCCACCAACGCCGCCACCGTGCAGTCCGATAAGCTCGCCGGCTTTGAGATGAGCGCGCACGACATCCCCGACCTGGTACCCGTTATCTCGGCCGTGGCATCGCTGGCACAAGGCCGCACGTTCATCCGCGATTGCGCCCGCCTACGCATTAAGGAATCCGATCGCTTGGCTACCACCACCCGTGAGCTCACCGCGCTGGGCGCGCAGGTGCGCATTGCCGGCGACGACCTCATCATCAAGGGTGTCGATGCCTTTACCGGCGGCGAGGTCGATTCGCACAACGACCATCGTATCGCCATGATGGCCGCCATCGCCGCGAGCCGTGCTACCGGCGAAGTTGTGATCCACGGCGCCGAGGCCGTCAACAAGTCCTATCCCGATTTCTTTGACCACTACCGCCTGCTGGGCGGCAAGGTCACGCTCGAGGAGGAGTAGCATGTCCTCGACCTTTGGCAACGTTTTGCACTTAAGCATCTTCGGCCAGTCGCACTCCCCCGCCATCGGCTGCTCGCTCGACGGCATTCCGGCAGGTATCGCCGTTGACCAGGAGCAGCTGCAGGCCTTCCTCGATCGTCGCGCCCCCGGTCGCGACGAGACCGCGACCAAGCGCCGCGAGGCCGACGCCGCGCACATCATTGCCGGTGTGGTCGATGGACACACCACCGGCGCGCCCATCGCTGCGATCATTGAGAACACCAACACGCGCTCCAAGGACTACTCCGAGCTGCGCCGCAAGCCACGTCCGGGCCATGCGGACTACCCCGCGCGCGTGAAGTACCACAACATGCACGATGTCGCCGGTGGCGGACATTTCTCCGGCCGCCTGACGGCCCCCTTATGCATCGCCGGCGGCATTGCGCTGCAGGCGCTCGAGGCCCGCGGCATCAAGGTGATGGCGCACGTCGCGCAGATCGGCGGCATTTCCGACCTGCCCATGGACGACATGGTCTATCGCGAGTCCGACCGCAAGGCGATCCTTACGAACGATCTGCCGTGCATTGACGCCGCCGCAGCCGGCCGCATGCGCGAGGAGATCCTAGCCGCACGCGACGAGCTTGATAGCATCGGTGGCATCGTGGAGTGCGGCATCTACGGCCTTCCCGCGGGCATCGGCGACCCCATGTTCGACGGCATCGAGAACCGCATCGCGCAAATCGCCTTTGGCATTCCCGCCGTAAAGGGCGTGGAGTTTGGTATGGGCTTTGCCGTGGCCGCTATGCGCGCCAGCGAGAACAACGATCCGTACCGCATAGATGCCGAGACCGGCGAGATTGCGGTCGAGTCCAACAACGCCGGCGGCATCCTGGGCGGCATCTCCACCGGCGCACCCGTCATGTGGCGGATGGCCGTAAAGCCGACGCCCTCCATCGGACGCGAGCAGCAGACCGTGGACATGGACGCCATGGAAAATGCGGAGCTCTCGGTCCACGGCCGCCACGACCCCTGCATCGTCCCGCGCGCCGTCCCCGTAGCCGAGGCAGCCGCAGCGCTGGCCATCTGGGACGCCCTCCTCGAGGACGCCGCCCAGCTTTAGCCCACCCACCCCGAGGGTAGCTAATTTGGGACGGGGCTTTTTAGCTACCCCCATATGCCAGTGAGTATTTGCCCCGGCACCCATCGATTCGCCGCCAGTCAAAGGGTAGCTAAAAAAGCCCCGTCCCAAATTAACTACCCCAGGCAACGATTCACGAAAGGGGTCTCCATGGACCTTGCCGATATTCGCCAGGCCATCGACGGCATCGATACCACGCTCCTCAATAGCTTTGTCGAGCGCATGGACATTGCCACCGAGGTCGCCAAGTCAAAGATCGAGATGGGCAAGGCCGTCTTCGACCCCGCCCGCGAGCGCTCCAAACTCAACAACCTCGCCGGCCGCGCGCCCGAGCGCTACGAGGCCCAGACCATCACCCTGTTCCGCCTCCTCATGAGCATGAGCAAGGCCGAGCAGCAGCGCTACATCAACGAGCTCAAGGGCATCACGGTGTCGCAAAAGGCCCATGCCACGGCAGCAGCATTTGACACACCTTTCCCTCAGACGGCCACCGTCGCCTGCCAGGGCGTTGAGGGCGCCTACAGCCAGATCGCCGCGTGCAAGCTCTTCAACGTGCCCGATATTGCGTTCTTCGAGACCTTTGAGGGCGTTATGCGCGCCGTACGCGACGGCTTCTGCGAGTTTGGCGTGCTGCCCATCGAAAACTCAACCGCCGGCTCGGTCAACGCCGTCTACGATCTTCTCGCACAGTTCGATTTCCACATCGTGCGTTCGCTGCGCCTCAAGATCGATCACAACCTGCTCGTCAAGCCCGGCACCAAGCTCGCCGACGTGCGCGAGGTCTACAGCCATGGCCAGGCCATCGCCCAGTGCGCCGGCTTTATCGAGGCCCACGACCTGCATGCCACCAAGTACCCCAACACTGCTATGTCGGCCGAGATGGTCGCCAACTCCGATCGCACCGACGTCGCCGCCATCGCCTCGCGCAGCTGTGCCGCGCTGTATGGCCTCGAGGTGCTGGAGCCCAATATCCAGGACTCGGACAATAACTACACGCGCTTTGTCGTCATCTGCCGCGAGCCGCGCGTCTATCCCGGTGCCAACCGTACCTCGCTCATGATCACTACGGCCAATGAGCCGGGCGCCCTCTACCGCGTGCTCGAGCGCTTCTACGCGCTCAACATCAACCTCATCAAGCTCGAAAGCCGCCCCATCCCCGGGCACGACTTTGAGTTTATGTTCTACTTTGACCTGGACTGCCCCTTTGGCAGCAAGGCCCTCGACGACCTGCTCGACTCGATTGACGACGTGTGCGAGAGTTTCACCTACTTTGGCAGCTACACGGAGGTGCTCTAGATGACCGAAACCGCTGCAACCCGCCCCTACGGCGTGCTGGGCCGCGTGCTGGGGCACAGCTACACCCCGACCATCTACAAGGAGCTCGCGGGGCTGGAATACGTGCGCTTTGAGCGCGAGCCCGAGGACCTCGAAGCCTTTATGACGGGCGACGAGTGGGAGGGCACCAACGTGACCATCCCCTACAAGCGCGCCGTCATGGAATACTTGGACGAGCTGAGTCCGCTGGCCGAGCGCATGGGCAACGTCAACACCATCACACGCCTGCCCGACGGCCGCCTGCGCGGCGACAACACCGACTACTTTGGTTTTCAGTGCCTGGTCGAGGAGTTGGGCGTAGAGGTTGCCGGCAAGAAGGTCCTTGTGCTCGGCGCCACCGGTGGTGCCGGCACCACGGCCAGCATGGTGCTCGGTGACCTGGGCGCCGTCGTGGTGCCTGTCGGCCGCACGAGCGATGTCAACTACGATAACATCGCGCAGCAGTCCGACGCGACGCTGCTCGTCAACTGCACGCCCGCCGGCATGTTCCCTCACTGCCCCGACGCTCCCTGCACGCTCGAAGGGCTCGATGCGCTCAAGGGCGTCATCGACATTGTCTACAATCCCGCCCGCACGGGACTCATGCTCGAGGCCGAGCGCCGTGGCATCCCCTGCATCGGCGGCCTGCTGATGCTCGTGGCCCAAGCGGCACAGGCTGTTGAGCGCTATACCGGCCAAGCCACCCCGCGCGAGCGCATCCTGGATGTGACGGAGCGCTTGTCTCGCCGCGAGCAGAACATCGCGCTCATCGGCATGCCGGGCTCGGGCAAGACCCGCGTGGGCGAGCAGATCGCCCAGCTAACGGGCCGCGAGCACATCGACTTGGACCGCGCGCTCGAGGAGCGTCTGGGCATGCCCTGTGCCGACTTTATCGTCGAGCGCGGCGAGGCGGCATTCCGCGAGCAGGAGACGTCGGCACTGGCCGACATCTCCAAGCGCAGTGGCCTGGTGCTCTCCACCGGCGGCGGCGTGGTCACGCGCGACGAGAACTACCCGCTGCTGCATCAGAACAGCCAGATCGTAATGCTCAACCGCAAGCTCGAAGAGCTCGCCCACAAGGGTCGCCCCATCACCGCCCGCGATGGCATCGATAAGCTCGCCGAGCAGCGCATGCCGCGCTACCGCGCCTGGGCCGATTGCATCATCGACTCACGCGACTGCGCCGCCAACACCGCCCGCGCCGTCCTCGACACCCTCTAAAACCTGCCAAAAAGGGACAGGTTTATTTTGGCAGGTTTTATCTGGGCAAACGCCGCAGACAGCAAGCCCCTCCACCAACCAGACCACAAAGGAAGCAACCATGAAAGCACTCGTCATCAACGGCCCCAACCTCAACATGCTCGGCATTCGCGAGCCGGGCATCTACGGCAGCGACAACTACGACCGCCTGGTCCAGATCTGCCAGGAGGCAGGAGCCGCACAGGGCTTTGACGAGGTCGAGGTCTTCCAGTCCAACCACGAGGGCAGCATCGTCGACAAGATCCAGGAGGCCTACGGCGAGGTCGACGGCATCGTCATCAACCCGGCTGCCTACACGCATACGAGCGTGGCCATCCTCGACGCCCTCAAAGCCGTCGCCATCCCCGCAGTGGAAGTCCACATCAGCGCCGTCGAGACGCGCGAGGACTTCCGTCAGGTGAGTTATGCGCGCCTGGCTTGCTTCGCCACCATCACCGGCGAAGGCCTCCAGGGCTACGCTCACGCGCTGGAGCTGCTGAGGGAGCATCTCGAAAAGTAGCGTCGCGAGCAAATCCATCAAAACGACTACGCGCTAATAAAGCCAGCGCCGGCAGTAGCGACCTCGCTGCTGCCGGCATTTTATTACTGGCATATAATCGTTGCAGTCACACTACGTCTGGAGACCCACATGCTGAGCATTCACCTGGGGGATTACCCCGGTTCCATCTACGATACCGAAACCTATTTTAGGAACTCATACTTGGACTCATGGTTCGAAGACCCCATGGCCGCACAGATTATTAAACGCGTGGACGGATCAGAGCTCATCGGTCCCCACAACATCGTAAGCAAGCAGCTGGGCTCAATCACTCCACTCGAACTGTCCGGCGGCGTTAAGACGCTGCTGCTGGTGCGCAATCTCCCAAATATGGTGTTTAACGCATCCACCTGCGGAGACAACTGTGCCCGCTGGCTACTCAAGATCGGCAAAGAACAGGATGTGCTGGTGACCCTTTACCACATCATGAAATTCCCCTGGAAGAACTTTGAAATCCGCATTGAAAACGATGGCCGCATCGTCAGGAACATGCAGGAGTTTGTCGGTGCCACGAATGACTTTTTGGATGTTGATGAGTAATGAGGGGAACGCACACCGTTGTCGTAGAGCGTGCAAAGGTCAAATACACGCTCACGTTTAAACGAAATATTTCCTTCATACGCGGCAACAGCGGCACGGGCAAAACGACGCTCATCTCGATGATTCGCGACTACAACGACCGAGGACCGGAAAGCGGCGTTGCACTCAGCTGCGACGTACCTTGCGAAACGCTTTCTGGCAGACGCTGGGAGCGCGAGCTGTCGATCATCGAAGATTCAATCGTCTTTCTAGATGAGGGTAACGAGTTTATCTACTCAAAGGACTTCGCCAAAGCCGTCAACGGCTCGTCCAACTATTTTGTTCTGATATCTCGTCGCGACGCCAACGAGCTCCCCTACAGCGTCGACGAGATCCTAAAACTGGTCAACACCACAAGCAAGACGATCAATGGCCGCAAGAGCGACAGGCGCTTCTACTCGGTGACCAAGCCGCTATATGACCACACGGCAAGTATGCTGTATCAGGACCTTAACGTAGGTTTCGACAATCCCGATGCCGTAATTGTCGAGGATAGCAAGTCTGGTTATCAATTCTACAGCGCCCTTTGCAACCGACTGGGAATCCCCTGCTACACCGCTACCGGCGTAGCAAACCTAAAACGAACGATTCACGAATGCCCCGAGCAAAACGTTCTTGCCATTGGAGACGGCGCAGCGTTTGGCCCCTACATCGAAAAGGTGCTGGGACAGCGCGTTTACAAGAACGTTCGCTTGTTCCTCCCGGAATCATTTGAGTGGACACTTCTGCGATCTGGCCTCATCCCCAGCAATGACATCCCAAAGATCCTCGAGGACCCTTCGAGTTATATCGAAAGCCGTGACTACCTGAGCTGGGAGCGGTTCTTTACCGATGTGTTGATCAAATACTCGGCAGACACTCGCTATGCCTACAAAAAGGCAAAGCTCAATGAGCAATACCTAAAGCCGCAAGCAATAGATGCAGTTGGGAGCGTCTTACCCGAGTGCCTACGGGCAGAATAGCGAGTCCTTAAGTTCATTTGGAAACCTGGCAACGCTCACGCACTGGAGCTGCTGAAGGAGCGTCTGCTACACTAACCCCAGGGACGAATACATCAGGCTTGTCTGTCCCAAATCTAAAGCAACTGTCCAATTGCCATACAAAGGAGCATATCCATGTCCCAGTACGATTACCTCGTCGTCGGCGCCGGCCTTTCGGGCGCCGTCTTTGCCAATGCCGCCAAGCGCGCCGGCAAGTCGGTCCTGGTCATCGACCGCCGCGACCACATCGCCGGCAACATCTACACCGAGGACGTCGAGGGCATCCAAGTCCACCGCTACGGCGCGCACATCTTCCACACCTCCATGAAAGACGTCTGGGACTACGTTAACCGCTTCGCCGAGTTCAACAACTACGTCAACTCGCCGGTCGCCAACTTCCACGGCAACATGTACAACATGCCCTTTAACATGAACACCTTCGCCAAGATGTGGCCGGGCGTCGTCACGCCGGCAGACGCCAAGGCCAAGATCGCCGAGCAGGTGGCCGCCGAGAACATCGGCGAGCCGCAGAACCTTGAGGAACAGGCGCTGTCGCTCGTCGGCCGCGACATCTTCGAGACGCTCGTGAAGGGCTACACCGAGAAGCAGTGGGGCCGTGATTGCCGCGACCTGCCCGCGAGCATCATCAAGCGCCTCCCCTGCCGCTTTACCTACGACAACAACTACTTCAACGACCGTTACCAGGGCATCCCCATGGGCGGCTACACCAAGATGGTCGCC
Source organism: Collinsella sp. LCP21S3_A9 (assembly GCF_052118785.1). Taxonomy (NCBI): domain Bacteria; kingdom Bacillati; phylum Actinomycetota; class Coriobacteriia; order Coriobacteriales; family Coriobacteriaceae; genus Collinsella; species Collinsella sp. LCP21S3_A9. The sequence continues at coordinate 120,908 of NZ_JBQKGN010000004.1, forward strand.
AACATGCTCGAGGGCATCGAGGTGCGCTGCGGCGTGGAGTACAAGGAGCTGATCGCCGCCGAGCCCGATATCGCCGCCAAGACGATCTACTGCGGCCCCATCGACGCGTTCTACGACTTTAAGCTGGGCACGCTGGAGTACCGCAGCCTGCGCTTTGAGACCGAGACGCTCGATGAGCAGGACCACCAGGGCGTGGCCGTAGTCAACTACACCGAGCGCGAGATCCCCTACACGCGCATCATCGAGCACAAGCACTTTGAGTTCGGCACGCAGGACAAGACCGTTATCACGCGCGAGTACCCGGCCGACTGGAAGCCCGGCGACGAGCCCTACTACCCCATCAACGACTCCAAGAACGAGGCCCTCTACAAGCAGTACGAGAAACTAGCAGCACAGGAGGGCGACGTGATCTTCGCCGGTCGCTTGGGCGGCTACAAGTACTACGACATGGACAAGGCCATCGCCGCCGCCTTCGAGCTCGTCCGCAACGAGCTGGGCGTAGAGCCGACTGAGGCGTAAGACCACAACAGCCAAAGGCTGATAGCCATTCTGGGATGTAGAAAGTCCGGTGCAGCATCGCTGCATCGGACTTATTGTTGAGGGAGCACTGCGCGCCCACGTGCCCAAAAAGCAAAGACCCGGCATTAAACCGGGTCTTCAAAAACTCATATGGTGCTCCATGGCGGATTCGAACCGTCGACCTTGGGATTAGAAGTCCCCTGCTCTATCCAACTGAGCTAATGGAGCATAAAAGCCGCGCGTCCAAGCGGGTACAAGTTCACACGGCTAATAAATTATAACCTACTTGAACTGGTCGTGGTACGCCTTGCAGACCTCATCCACGGGACCATCCATGCGTAGATCGCCCTTCTCGATCCATACGGCACGCTGGCAAATGCGCTCAACCTGCTCCATGGAGTGAGAAACGAACAAAACCGTGACGTCGCCACTCTCGATAAAGTGCTGAATGCGGCGCTCGCACTTCTGCTGGAAAAAGACATCGCCAACAGAAAGCGTCTCATCGACGATGAGGATATCGGGCTCGGTAATCGTGGCGATAGCAAAGGCAATGCGCGCAACCATACCCGAAGAGAAGTTCTTCAGCGGCATGTCAACGAAGTCTTTAAGCTCGGCGAACTCAATGATCTCGTCAAAACTAGCGTCAATAAACTCCTTGGTATAGCCAAGCAGCGCACCGTTCAGATAGATGTTCTCACGTGCGGTAAGCTCCGGGTCAAAGCCGGCACCGAGCTCAATCAGCGGTGCAATATTGCCATGGACCTTAACCTCGCCTTCGCTGGGCTCCAAAACGCCAGCGATGATCTTGAGCATCGTAGACTTGCCGGAGCCATTGGTGCCAACAAGACCAACGACCTCGCCGCGATGCACGTCGAACGAAATGTGCTTAAGTGCACGGAACTCCTCAAAGAACAGCTCGTGCTTGGCGAGCTTAATAAAGTACTCCTTGAGGTTTGTAAGCGACTCAGACGCCATGTTAAAGATCATGGTGACGTCTTTGACCTCAACAGCAAGGGGCTGCTTGCTGTAATCAATAGCAGATTCAGTCATGAACAGCACTCCTTAGATGTAGAGAATAAACTTGTGCTCGGTCTTATGGAACACGGTATAGCCAATAGCAAGGGCAAGAACGGCCCAAACAACACACAGCCCAAAGGTAAGCGCAGAAGGCACGGTATTAAACAGGAAGATATCACGCATAAACTGGAGATAGTTGTACATGGGATTGACAACCACGAGCACCTGAATCCAATGTGCCATTTGGCTGATGTAATCGGTCGTCCAGAAAATAGGCGTCAGATACATCCAGGCCGTAATGACGACGGTCCACAGATGCATAACATCGCGGAAAAAGACCGCCAGCGCAGACAGCATCATGCCCAAGCCCATGCAGAAGCACATAAGCAACAGCAAGCAAACCGGCAGCAAAATTAAATGCCAGGTAGGAACCACACGGAAAAAGAGCATAACAAGGGCGACGGCAACCAAAGAGAAGGAAAAGTTGACAAGTGAGAACAGCACCTTCTGCACCGGGAACACCCAGCGATGGACCTTAACCTTCTTGAGTAGCGACGACGCCCAAATGATGGACATGAGTGCCTGGTTCGTCGACTCAGACATGACGGAGAACGTAATGTTACCGACAATCAGATACAACGGATACATTTCGGGCGTAATTGATCCATTGCGGCTCTGGCCAAAAATCGTCGAAAACACGATCGACATAACAACCATCATCAGCAGCGGGTTAAGCACGGACCACGCCACGCCCAGAACACTGCGACGATATTTGATTTTAAAATCTTTGGTGACAAGCTGCTTAAGAATGAACTTGTCCTTTTCAAAATCATTTTTAGCGTGAGAGGCCGGTTTAGCCACCGCTTTCTGACTCTCTACATTGTCAGCCACGGACCATCTCCTTGTCTCGTAAAACATAACATTGGAAAGTATAGCCCTCCCACGTTGACGATAACCCACCGCAACAAATCTGGAGAACTAACCCATATCTAATCAAAGGGGCAGGCGATAGGTATACTTTCGACCAGATGAGTCATTAAAGGAGGTCCTACATGGACTATTCGAATACCGCCGTCATAATCCCCTGTTACAACGAAGCGCTGACGATTGGCAAAGTTGTCGACGATTTTCATCGAGAGCTGCCCGGCGCAGTTGTCTATGTTTACGACAACAACTCGTCCGACGACACTTCGCAAATCGCCAAGCAGCACGGGGCTAAGGTGCGCCACGAGCCCAGGCAGGGCAAAGGTAACGTGTGCCGTCAAATGTTCCGCGATATCGATGCCGAGTGCTACTTAATGGTCGACGGCGACGATACATACCCCGCCGAAGCTGCCAAGTCACTCTGCAATCCCATCCTTACCGGCGAAGCAGATATGACCGTTGGCGATCGCCTATCAAACGGCACCTATGCCGAGGAGAATAAACGAGCCTTTCACGGCTTTGGCAACAACCTTGTTCGTGCCATGATCAAATGGATTTACGGCTACAGCTTTGACGACGTGATGACCGGCTACCGAGCCATGAGCAAGCCCTTCGTCAAGACCTTCCCCGTATTGAGCGAGGGCTTCCAGATCGAAACCGAGCTCTCCATCCACGCCGTCGATCACCGCTGGCGCATTCAGGACGTGCCGGTAGAGTATCGAGATCGGCCTGAGGGCTCTGAATCCAAACTCAATACGGTCAGCGACGGCATCAAAGTCATCGCAATGATCGGAACGCTCTTTAAAGACTATCGTCCGCTCAAGTTCTTTAGCCTTATCGCGCTCATCTTTGCCATCATAGGGCTCGCCCTCGGTATACCAATCGTCGCAGAGTACTTCCAGACCGGATTAGTCCCCCGCTTCCCCACCGCAATGCTCGCCGTCTCGTTCATGTTCCTATGCGGTCTTAGTCTGGCAACGGGGCTTATCCTCGACTCGGTTGCGAAGGTCGAAAGAAAGCAATGGGAGCTACAAGCCTATAAAACCTATTCAAAATAAGATGAGGTCCGGACTTAATCCGGACCTCATCTTATTTAAGACCCAAGTACTCTTCCCAGAACTCTCGAGAAGCCATGTACGGCATGGCATCTTTCCATGTCCTCCTGACGCTCTTGCCTTCTTTGCGATAGCGCGCCATCAGTTCGTGCTCTCGACGGCGAATACTCTTGAACCGCGCTCGGTCCATCGTGCGAACCGATCCTTTCTCGCGGGTCGGATCAAGAAAGACCAGCGTCTTGCAGCGCGTCGAGTTGCCCTCAAGCGTACAGCTGCCGTTCTTTACTACATAGCCAGCTTTCCCGCGCAACAGCGCATCGGGAAGATAGTGCTTGTCGTAAGGAATAGATCTCCAATACTTCATAAACTTTGAAGGACGGAATTCCAGATTAACATTAGCGAGCACTTGCTCCGTAACCCCAGCATTACGAAGAAGCTCTGGATCCATTTGGGAAACAGGAATCAGCTTTTCGTTTAACTTACCCTTGCCGATCATCGTAACGGCACCATCAAGCTTCTGGAGATACTCAGGGCCACGCAGATAATCCTCAAAGCCATCGAGAATAAACTCGGCAGCCTGATAGTCCATATCGCGCAAGTTCTGACGTACCCCTCGCTGAATACGAAGGACAAACATCTTCTCATCAGCACAATCATCAAGAGCAATCATGGCAAAGAAGTTGCGGAAGTACTGGTAGCAATCCACCGAAGCCCTGAAACGCCCCTCAAAGCTTGCGTGCCACACGCAAATGCAATTCATAGTCATATAGACAGGCTTATTGCGCATGCCAAACTCAACGTCGTCACAGCGGATAAAGAAAGGCATGGGAAGACCGTTCTTTTCGATAGCTTTCACAGGGATGCAGCTATACCACCAAGCTCCGTAGGCTTGTTCAACCTCAACGCTCATGCGTTCATTTTCGAGGATGTCAGCCAGCTTGCCAACATTCAGATCCCCTTTTACGCGACGATAGGCACCAGTAGTCGCCACATACGAGACATCCTCGAACTGGCGAATAGGATTCTCCATCGAAAGCATGGCGCCATTAATAAAGGCATCCTTATATTTTCCCTTAGTAAGAGAAAGAAGGTTGAACGTGCGAATCAAGCTCTCGGGCATGATGGAGACATCGTCATCCATCAAGATGATATGGGTGAACTGACCTGGAGTTTCGGTAGCCGCCATCATTCCACGTGCGAATCCTCCCGAACCGCCTGTGTTGGGGTTCGGGAGCACGGTGACCAGATCATCGGAAAGCGACGCAGCATCGAGCGTCTGGCCATTGTCGACGACAAACATGTGGAAGTGGTCGCGAATCGGACCATCCTCTTTAGAGATGCCGGTTTTAACAAGCTCAATGTTTGGAAGAATATATCGTTCATTCTTAAATGTAGTAGTAGAAAGAGCAAGATTGATCGGGTTAATTGAGCCCTCAGAAACATCCGTCAGGTAGGAAGCGCTCAAAAGGTCAACGGAATAGCCCTCGTCGCTCTCAATCCAAAAACCGATCAAGTCGTAGCCGGTTGTATCGATATCGATATCGAGAACGCAAGGATCAAGTTTATCGCCATCAAAAGGATGCGATTTAAGCTCGACAGGATTCAGCTCGCCAGACCTCACTCCATGAACGACAACCCGTCCTCTGCCAAATAAAGCCATATGCAAGACGACGCCGTCAACAGACGCATATTGATGCCATTTACATGCAGATAGGCCATTTACATACGTCAGAAAGTCAACGTTTCCATTGATATGAAGTGAATGAATGTTGTCATCATACGAAGCATCGCCGGAGAGCACGCGATAGTAGAGTTCAGGAAAATACTTTGCATGCTTTTCAATTTTAAGTACAACATTCGCAAGTTTAAACTGCATTTTAAATACCTTAATCAAAGCCGTTGTAACTACTAATTACATTCGTCAACAAACCTTGCCATCGCGGAGCGAACATCGGGATCGGACAAAACATCCTTTGCAAAATGATCATGCCCGCAGATGTCCATAGGCATGTAAGGCCATCCAGGATAACAGGCGTCAGCGACCTTTTCCGCTTTCGCAGGAACCGAAAAAGAGAAACCGCCAAACGGATGCTTTCTTACGGGAAGAATATCGTTGCGATCCCAAATTATTTTACGCTTAGGGGCATCAAAAACGTTATCAATCGCGTATGCAAAATCGCCATGAGGCTCATCAGTCAACAAACCAAGTGCATGAGCCTTTTCGTTATACGAATCGAAAACACCCTGAACAAGATCAATATCCGCAGAAGAAATAACAGCTCTCTGAGCCTCCAAGTCAACATCCCCGCACTGCACACTAAGACCGCTGTCAGGGTGGACCATCCAAGGATTATCTTTCCAAAAACTAAACTCACCCTCATTTTGGTCAAAGAAATCCATAAGTTCAATTCTGAGTTGCCTAAGCTGATTGTTCGCGCGCTTAGAATTCTCGGCAGCCCAGTCATAAATCGAAATGTCTACGAAACAAGGAATAAGCGGGTTAGTTGAACAAAAACGAACTTGACGGCACTTTACAAACCAGTCGTATACAAGAGTGATTTGATAATCAGGATCATCTTTTAAGGCGGCAGTGAGCTTATCCACATCGGACCTAATCATGCAGATATCAATATCGTCGTCCCAAGGAATAAACCCCGATCGAGACAAAGTCCCCACAAGAGAGCCATAAGAAAGCCAGTATTGGATATTATTGGCGGCGCAAATCGCGTCTAGCTTGCTCATCAACGCCGCATTTGCCTGCTGCATCAATCGAATATCACCCTCGGCATCAGGTAACGCATCAAAGATTTTGCAACGAAGCTCAAAGGGCGTGAGATCGGGGTATGCACGCCGAGCCAGCAATTCAAAGCGAAGAGCCATCTGTTCCGATAGGCTTTGTTGGCGTTGCTTGAGCAATTCAATTTCTGGAAATAACCGAGTATCGAATTTGTAATTGATATTCATATTGATGCCGTTATCAGCCTGCTCGATACGCGAAAATACCTCGTCAAAACGGCGATCCATATCCTCATGCATGGCATGTAATGATCGGGATGAGCCGGGAAGAATCTTTTTTATATTTGAAAGCAAGGACATGACTTAACCTTCCCATCAACGAACAATGAAAGAAGCACAATTGCACTTATGATACAAAAGAATGAGTGGGTCCCACTTTGAAACCCACTCACACGAAGACTACTCAGACGCCTCTTTCAAATACTGTTTCCAAAAATCAATCGAAGTAAAGACATCTCTATACGAAGCGTATTCGGCATAAATCTTATCTTTGTTACGCTTGAATTCCTTCTCGGCTTTACGAAAACGAGTCCAAACCTCTTTGAATCGCTTCTTGTCCATATGTCTAATGGCACCCTTTTTATTAGGCATATCTACCACAATAAGCGTGTCAACATCCCTAATTTTACCAGCGGGATAGACCCATCCCGCAGCATCAATAACAGCAACCTTGTCTCTACGCTTTGCTGAATCATTAACGAAACGGTGACCATTAATGGTCAGATAATCCTTAAACGCCTGCAGCCTAGACCTGTCGCCCCCAAGACTCAAATTGCCAAAAGTTAACTGCGTCAAGTCGACGCCCAGCTCTAGCGCTTGAGGGACGAGTTGCTCGATGGGAATCAATTGTTCCCTTTCACGATTTGCCGCCATAAAGCGAGCTTCAGCAACCGGATGAGAAATCCACTCTGGGCCTCTCAAAAAATCTTCAAGGCCCTTTACAGCAAGAAGAGCGTCATCGTAGTCAAATTTCTTCAGGTCTAGTTCGACCTCACGACGAATCTCATAAAGAAAATCAGCAAGGGGAGCAACGCCGGTCGTCGCTTGGCTAATCAGCGTATTTCGGCTCACCTGATAACGCTCCACAGCGGCACTGTACTTAAACTTAAAAGAATTATGCCAAACGCAAATACCATTCATGGACATGAACCTAGGCTTACAGCGAAGCGCGTACTCGGCGTCATCCGAACGAACAAATAAAGGCAAAGGCAGCCCCTCGCGCTCAATCGTTGCGGTAGGTATAACGCAATACCACCAGCCAGCATACTGTTGGGCAGTGTCCTCATAAAGGCCAGTTGGGGCCTTATATATCTCGGTCTCAACCACATCATGAAGTGAAGTCATATAGCCTTCAGGCTTAAGGGGAGAAAAAGTTCCCTTAGCAGTAAAGAACCCCAAATCCTCGGTACGCAAATTGAGCTCTTCCAAGCTCATCATTGCGCCCGATAAAAAGGCGTTAACATATTCTTCTTTGAGAAGAGAAAGCAGATTGAACGTACGGATAAAGCTCTCGGGAAGAACCTCAACATCGTCGTCCATCAGGAGAACATGAGTCGCTTTAGGATTCTGTTCCAGCGCCTCGATCATGCCACGAGCAAACCCACCGGAACCGCCGACATTTGGATTAGGATGAATCGAAATACGATCCGATCCAGAGTTGCAGTCTAAGGATCTGCCGTTGTCGACAACATGGACATGAAAATGTTCCGAAATTGGCTCTTTACTAGAAAGAATCCCCTCTTTAATGAGATTTAGATTGTTAAGGACGTACTGTTCTTTTTTAAATGTCGTAATAGCAAGAGCTAATTCGACTGGATGAATGCAGCAAGGATCAACATCCACATAATAATAGGCATCATCAAGCGTCAAATCGCCGGAACTTTCAATGCTGAAGGAATGTAGTGTTTCACCAGTCTGCTCGGTAATTTCGATATCAACGGAAGCCCAAACATCAGAAGAAGAGAAGCTGCGATTGGAGTCCGGAACAACACGGGAGCTCCAATCAAGATTACCAACGGTCCTCTGCTGAAATTCAAAACCGGCACCCCGATATTTGAAATGAAGATAAAAAGACCCAGCATTCGAGTACTCTTTCCACTTCATTATAGAAAGAGAATTAAAATAAGTGGAAAAATCAACCCAAGAAGAACCAAGCAATCTCAGAGAAGATGGAGAATCAGAAATCGCCCTACCGGCTAGCTCTCTAAAAGAGAGGGTCGGGAATTGATCAAACGCCTGGTTACCACTGAAGATGAGATTCGCCAACTTAAACTGCATGAGGCTCCAATTTCAATTGATACTAAAACAATAATTACTCTAAATCGATGCGATACAGCCTAGAATGCCCCGATTTTTTTAATAGTGTAAACCCAGGAGTCTTATCGTTAATCTCCTCGATACCATCCCAGTCATCCGGGTTATACGTAAAAACATGACCTCTTGATTTACAATTATCGGAATCGAGCAATAGTACATAATGGGCACCGGTTACCTTAACGGCCTGCCTCATCTCGGAATCCGACCCAATCTTATAGAGTCCATGCCTTATGACCCTACTGGCGATGGACTCGTTGGGGTCATTCTCGGGAGAGCTGTTTAAAGAGCGATAGTACACCTGAATATCAGAAGACCCGTAAAGAAAAGCTGATCCGTCATAGGGCGAATTTAAAACAACGGAATCACCCACAATCTCCTTTACAGACGATGCAAATTCAAGCTCTTTCGCATTTAATTCCTCTGGGTTGTACATGTCATAGTCTCGTTTGATTACATTCCTTGTTTTGCCAAAAACCATTTCAACGTTAAGGAAGCCCGGAATCTGAAATGAAGGATAGAAAACAGCCGTAACAAAAAGCACGACAAATATAGCGGAATAAAGTCGATTGAACGATCCGGCAGACATATGCTTGCTGTCAAGAATTCTCTTTCTTAGCTCAACGAAAACAATCGAAGAACCAAAGACCGCCAACGGAAACGCGGCAAGCGTGCACAACGTAGCTGTTCTATATGGATCAGCATACCAAAATCCAGCAAACCACGGTTTAAATACTGCCTCTGTAGCACCTGTGGAGAAATGAATGGCTAACGCAAGAAAATAAGAAACAGATATCCAGCGAAGCTCAACGCGCTGCAGGGTATAAAACAGTCCCACAATGACGAATAAACCAAGAACAAGATTACTGGGAGAATCCGGAGAGTACGACTGGCAGAGGAAATTGACCAACATTTGCGAAGCCGACGTATAGTGACTCCAGCTAACGCCAACAACTCCTTGCATCATGGGTAAATTATATGCAACGATCCAAGCGGCAACAAAGCAGACCACTAGGCCAACCGCAGCTGAAAACGACTTAAGCGGAGTGAGATTTTTCGCAATGCAAAAGCTATACAACCTTGCAGCCGCGTATGGAAGCAGCAAAACGCCAACAGAGAAAACCCCATTAGGTTGAAGCAAAAATAGGTCGAACAATCCGAAAAGAAATAAAAAGGCCAACAAAACTCTGTTTTGGATAGACAGACCTTCGCCCTTAGTTAGGCTCATGAATACGGAACAAACTGAGCATACAAGACAAAAAGCGGCAAGATTTGAATATAGGACACCGAAGGTAAGCAGCCTCCACGGGAACGCATATGCAGAAATGCAAATTAAAGCTCCCAGTGCGAGACAAGTCTTTTTTTCAGTAATGACACTCATCAACGCAAAGCAGCTCATTGGAAATACGAAAGCAACAAGCGAGAAATTAACTGCATTGATAGCGACAGCAGCGCTAATAGAAAGAAGATTGCTCACCAGCGCGCAGATTACGTGCCATGCAGCGGGGTAAAACCCAGCTCCAGTGGAACCATATCCAGGAACGGTTGGGTAAACGCTTATTCCCGCAGGAGAATAGCAGCCAGTGGTTGCAAGAGCATGAATCTCATTGAGATGATACGAATTGTCTATCGACACTGAAAAAAACTCAGGCGAACCGAGAACGGACACAAAGACATAGATAGCAGCAATAAACCCAACGATCAGGTACAGGACTTGATAGAAACCAGCGTCTTTAGTATTCAAATAACCAGAACAGGACCCTACGGGCATCTGAGTAGATCCCACAAGGCGCCAGACAAAAGATGCAACGAAAACCAAAATCGGAATCGCTAGTTCAAGGCAGATGAAAACCCACACATTTACAGAGTGAAGAAATACCGAAGTAATAACACCGGTCACACAAGTAATGAAAATAGAAACGATTGGAGCAATTGCCAATTTTGACAACCGAATACTCTTAAAAGGGGAAAGTAAAAGGTACCCAGGAAAAAACAGCAGAAAAGAGGCCACTGCAATTGCGCCAGTAAATGAAATCCAAGTGCTCATACACAATCCTATTGCCTAAAAGAAGGTGTTATTTATCTAATGCGACCGCCTGAACAAGAGAATTCAAGCGTTCCTCCAACTTAGCCAAGCGCAGGGAATTGCAGAAATCGCGCACTACGAGAACAGCAATCACGTATAAAAACACTAAGTTCGAAGGTGAAACAAAACCAAAGAGAGATGAAATAGCGGTTGCTATTTCGGGAAAAATGCCTAAAATTACGAAACTTAAGCTAAATAATAGCCAAAACAAGGAATCCAGAGCTTGCATCTGGGACTTCTTAAGCTTTCGGGCAACAAAAATCAAAACAATAGCAGCGCTGACGATCAGCAACACGCGAAGCGATATAGACACAGCAATCACCTAAACCACTGAACAATAAGAAGCGTTACAAATACCCGGAGCATATACTGTATGGACTTAACCGGATTTAAGTAGCTCTCCCCACCTTGGCGTTCACGCATGGAAACCTGGACCTCGGAGACCGAATATCCTTGTTTTAAAAATAAGGCGATTGATTCTGGCTCGGGATTAAGAGTGTTGTCGTAATAATACCTTTCGAGCACAGGGCGACTAAACAGCCTAAATCCGGATGTAGGATCACTGATGCGATGGCCAGTCAGCGCCTTAATCAAAACAGTAATCATGCGAGAACCAACCATACGCATCGATTTGTCTTTGCGAACAGTCAGAAACCTAGAACCGATAACGATATCGGAACCAGTTTTTTCCGCCTTCTCAACAAGGGCAGCCAAATACTCCGGACGATGTTGCCCGTCAGCATCAAATTGAATCATATAGTCATAACCATGGTCGACGGCATATCGAGCCGCGGTCTGAAAGCCAACAGTCAGGCCGCAGTTAATAGGCATCGTAATGACATTACAGCCCAACGAATCACAAATCTCGCCCGTTCGATCCCGAGAACCGTCGTTGATAATAATGAAGTCAAACTCTGGCGCAATCGAACGGAGCTCTTTTACCGTGCCTTCAATGCACTCCTCTTCGTTATATGCAGGAATAGCAATAAGCACATTCGATTTAGACGACAATCGAGCACCATTCTCTCGTGGTAAATCAGTAGAACCTGAACAGCCATTCAATATATCTTATGAGTAGCTGAACCATATGATTATTATATATTCACTCATATCGCATTGGCATATAGGATAGGAAACAAACGAGCATACCCCTATACATGCAAAATCGTGTTTTACCATAGAGACAAGGAATCCAAATGAAAGTGACAGTTATCGTCCCAGTCTATAACGTTGAAAAGTATCTTGGTCGTTGTCTCGACAGTCTCGTCAACCAAACTTTTTCTGATTATAAAGTGCTTTGCGTTAACGACTGCAGTCCTGATAACAGCTGCGATATTCTCTCGAGGTATCAAGAAAAGTTTCCATCTAAGATTCAAGTTCTAAACAATGAGCGCAATTTAGGTCTTGGTCGAACAAGAGAAAGAGCTCTCAAACATGTTGATAGCGAATATGTTCTCTTTGTAGATAGCGATGACTATGTCGCCCCCAACTACATCGAAACGTATCTTCAAGCAGCCGAAGATGGCGACTACGACATCATCGCAGGAGGTTTCATAAGGGATATTGATGGCAAACTGAAAAGGCATCGCATATCAAACAGCGTATGGAGTACGACGACCTATGCAATTGCATGCGCAAAACTCTTTAAAAAGTCCTTTATCGAAGAAAACAAACTGGGCTTTACCGGTGTCCCTTGCGGTGAGGATATCTACTTTAGCCTCTGCGCCTTTTACTGCAACGCGAAAGTGAAAATCATTCCATACGAGGGCTATTATTACTACTTCAACCGCCAATCCATCACCGGTTCAATGAACTACAAGAAAAATCATGAGCAAATCATGGCGGAAATGTTTGATCTTTTCCTTCAGAGCCACGATCTCTCAAAACTACCGAAAAGCAGATTCGATGTTATTGAATACACCTATTTAGCAAACATGATCAATGCCTTGGTTGTTTTTAATAAGGGTTGCGGACCAAAGCTAATGAAATCAAAGTATGCTTTTGTGTTTTCACATGCCAGAAGGAATTTCCCGAACTATCTAAAAAATCCTCACATAGGTATTCTAAAACCAAAAGGCCAGACATTAAAAATTCGCCTAGGTGTAGGGGTGATGCTGGGATTGCAGAAGTTACACCTTGACTGGCCTGCATACTACATTATTTCTAAGCTGTAATTACCCCTAATAGCAACAGCCTCTTAACGCAAAGGATAACTATGCGACGAATATTAATTGTCAGCGCATACTACTCCCCTCACATGGGGGGAGTGGAGAGGTACACCGAAAATCTCGCAAAAAAATTGACTGAGCTTGGCAACAAAGTTGTTATACTCACTTCTTCCAATTCCGAGCGAAGTAACGGAATCACTAGTGACAACGACATCTCTTTGATCGAGGTGCCCTCGTTGTCTCTAATGAATGACAGATTTCCTATTATCAAACCTATACCAAGCACATACCGGATTTTTAATCAGATAATGAAACTGTCCATTAGCGACATCATTATCAACACTCGCTATTATCCAATCTGTCTCCTTGCATGCAGGATTGCTGTAAAGAAGCACATACGGCCGGTTTTGATTGACCATAGCTCAGGATACTTGTCTACAGAAAAAAGTCCAATGGGTTATCTCATGCGATTGTATGAAGGACTGTCAACAAAAATCATTTCTAGAAGCAAACCGGTTGCATGTGCAGTTTCGAATCGAAGCTTACAGTGGATAAAAAGCTTGGGGTTTTCACCCCATTCCGTAATACCCAACTCGATTGATGCTGATGCATACTGCTTATCTGCATCAAAAAGAGACTGGGATTCTGAGCTTAATATATCTCCTGACGCATTTGTCGTTGCATATGCCGGTCGCCTGATTGAGGAAAAAGGCGTCATGAAGGCAATAGAAGCAATTGACGGCATTCATGGCAAAAACATTCATTTGATTATTGCGGGCAGTGGTCCATTAAATACAGCGGTGTCCAACGCGCAAAATGAAAGAATCCATTTTGTCGGAAGATTAAATGAACCTGACATGTCATCCTTGCTACGCTATGCTAGCTGTTTTCTTATGCCTAGTGAATATCCAGAGGGCATGCCAACCGTTCTTCTTGAGGCTGCAGCTCAAAAGTGCGCAATCGTGGTTAGTAATTGCGCAGGCGCATCCGATATCATCCCCGAAAGCAATTTCGGTACAGTTTTGCAAGACTGCGCAATTGACTCTATTAAAAAGGCTGTCCTTGTATATTTCGAAAACCCGGATTTACTTTTTGAGCACTCTCATAATGTTCATGATCTAGTCTGCACGCGATTCACATGGAGTCAGACCGCCTTGAATCTATGCACAAATGTCCTAGATACGCTATCTACTAACAATAATTGAGGGCACTTGGCGGCTATTTAATCCCCCGTTGCCCTCAACCCATCAAAACAATAATCCTTTAGGGCACGCTACTGCCCCTGTGCCCTGTACCTAGCCTCGGTGGCCTCCTTGGCCGGGCGCCACCAGGACTCGTTGGCGACGTACCATTCGATGGTCTGTCTGAGCCCCTCGGCGAAGTCGGTGTGCGCCGGCCTCCAGCCGAGCTCGCGCTGGAGCTTGGTCGAGTCGATGGCGTAGCGGCGGTCGTGGCCGGGGCGGTCGGCGACCCAGTCGAAGTCCTCGGGGTCCTTTCCCATCGCCTCCAGGATCATGCGGAGCACGGTGATGTTGTCCCTCTCGCCGTCGGCGCCGATGAGGTAGGTCTCCCCCATGCGGCCCTTGGTCAGGATGTCCCAGACGGCCGAGGAGTGGTCCTCGGTGTGGATCCAGTCGCGGACGTTCTCGCCGCGGCCGTAGAGCTTGGGGCGCACGCCGTCGACGATGTTGGTGATCTGCCTGGGGATGAACTTCTCCACGTGCTGGTAGGGGCCGTAGTTGTTGGAGCAGTTGGAGATGGTCGTGCGCAGGCCGTAGGTGCGGGTCCAGGCGCGCACGAGCATGTCGGAGGACGCCTTGGTGCTCGAGTACGGAGAACTCGGCTTGTACGGCGTCTCCTCGGTGAACTTGGCGGGGTCGTCGAGCGCCAGGTCGCCGTAGACCTCGTCGGTGGACACGTGGTGGTAGCGGACGCCGTGCTTGCGGACGGCCTCCAGCAGGCGGAAGGTTCCCTCGACGTTGGTGCGCAGGAACGGCTCGGGGTCGGCGATGGAGTTGTCGTTGTGGGACTCTGCGGCGTAGTGCACGATGGCGTCGTGGCCCGGGACGATGCGATCCAGCAGCCCGGCGTCGCAGATGTCGCCCACGACGAGCTCCACGCGGTCGGCGGGCAGCCCGGCGATGTTCTCGGGGTTGCCGGCGTAAGTCAGCTTGTCCAGGACGGTCACGTGCACGTCCGGGTGGTTGTCCACGACGTAGTGCACGAAGTTGCTGCCGATGAAGCCGCAGCCGCCCGTGACGATGATGTTCTTGGGTTCAAAGGTCTCAGACATGAGGGGTTCTTCCTAGTACTCGCGCGGGCTGTTGACGATCTCGCCGGCGGCGACCTTCTTTAGGTGCCGGCCGTAGACAGACTTGCCATAAGCCTTAGCAGCCTCTTCTAGTTCTTCGGTATCAATCCATCCATGCTCCCAAGCAATCTCCTCGGGAACCGAAATCGGCAAATCCTGACTATGTTCAACAGCCCGAACAAACTCAGATGCCTCATGGAGGCTCTCCATAGTACCGGTATCAAGCCAAGCATAGCCCCGGCCAAGAGTAACTACAGAAAGCGTTCCATCCTTAAGATACATGCTTATGAGATCAGTAATCTCAAGTTCACCTCGGGCCGACGGCTTGACCTTTTTTGCTCTTTCGGCAACATCTCCCGGATAAAAATAAAGCCCTGTGATCGCATATGAAGACTTAGGATGCTCTGGCTTCTCTTCAATTGATACCGCTAGACCATTTTCGTCAAACTCGACAACACCAAAACGCTCCGGATCATCTACATGATAGCCAAAGACCGTTGCGCGACCAGCTTCAGCATTATGAACAGCTCGAGTCAAATGTCGAGACAGTCCATTGCCATAGAAAATGTTATCTCCAAGTACAAGGGCGCACGGCTCGCCATCAATAAAGTCTTCTCCAATTGTAAATGCCTGAGCCAGGCCATCGGGGCTCGGTTGCTCCGCATAAGACAGCCTGACACCATAACGAGAGCCATCTCCAAGCAAGCGTTTAAAGTTCGGGAGGTCAACAGGAGTGGATATGACTAAAATATCCCTAATCCCAGCAAGCATCAGAGTTGACAATGGATAGAAAATCATAGGTTTGTCATAAATTGGCAACAACTGTTTTGAGGTCACAAGCGTAAGTGGATACAAACGTGTACCGGATCCACCGGCAAGAATGATGCCCTTCATTAATTAAACTCCCGAGCTGGAAAAACACTTATATAAATAATAATCAAATAGCTAACTTTGCACTATGACGCTGGGTTTCATTCGAATAGTTTTCAATTTAGATATTTGAATATCACTTAGGCATTAATTAACTGTAATAATTCTGCTACTTAGATGAAACCAGGAGCAAAGCCGAATCAATAAGACCTTGTAGTCGCAATTTGTGCAATACAGTTTTCGCAATTAACGCTATCGACAGCTTTACTCTCATTCCATTCGATAGAGACGAAGCAGAAACGTTCAGTTCATGAAACGCATCTTTCGGGCTAATACCTTTTCTAAAAGCATAATCATAAGCCAGCGTGTACTTCTTCCTTTCAATGCCATCAAAAACCGAAGCGGGAAGAAGGGTCGAAAGACTGGTGAGCATCTCGATAATCTTTCTATCGAAAATAGCCGCATGTTCCTTATTTTCGAGTCTTTCTCCCGTCCATGAACTCACGTTATTGACTCGATATCTTCCCATTGCCTCCGGAATGCAAACGACATTTCCCCGTGTAGCCATATAGAGCATAATAGGCCAATCCTCAACGGGACATTTAGCCGGTCGCCACGAGATATAGTCCTGTAAATATGAATTACGGCAGAAAAAACTACACGTCTGGAGCGCTCCGCCGCCTCGTTCAACCAAGTCCGGAAGAGAAAAAAGGCGAGGGGCATCGTACTCATTCACTCGCCCAATAACAGACTGCCTGCCGTCATCGAAAATCTCAACTGAATGAGCACACATAGCGCAATCGGAATGCGAGCTAAGGTATTCGAATTGTCTCTGGAGTTTATTAGCATCCGTCCAGTAGTCATCGCATTCTAGAAGTGCAACATATTCTCCCTTTGCCGAAGGGATCAAATACTCAGCAATGGGAGACTTGCCTTTTGAGTACTGATTTTCATCCGGAAATATCGTTTTGACCAAATTAGGGTATCGACTTTGATAGTCCAATATGACATCACGAGAACCATCTGTAGAGCAATCGTCATAGATAATGATTTCAAAGGGTATATCGGTTTTCTGACAGAGAACAGAATCAAGAGATTCACGAATATACTTTTCATGATTGAATGATAGCATCAGCACGCTGATACCTGGGTTTGACACTTTTCTAGCTCCTTAAAACAGCGCTGAACATAATTACCGATTGGGTTTAGGATAAAGCATGAAAGACGTCTCAACGGAATCACTAAAAGACCGAGCAATCACTTCTTTTGTTTGGAATTTTCTCGAAAAAGCAGGAAGCCAAGGCATCGCACTTATCATCCAAATAGTCCTGGCGCGCCTACTATCGCCGAATGATTTCGGCATTATGGCAATAATGGTTGTCTTCGTTAATATTGGAAACGTGTTCGTACAGTCTGGTCTTAACACAGCAATTATTCAAAAAAAAGATTTAAGCGAATTAGACATTGATACCGCTTTTTGGCTAAGCTTTGCAACGGCAAGCATCCTATATTGTGCATTGTTCTTCTCTGCTCCTCTAATCTCCAGTTTCTATTCGATGGATGCCCTCATAACACCACTTAGGGTTTTATGCCTGATTTTCATTTTCAACTCGATTTACGCAATTCAGGTTGCAATAGTTACAAGAGAACTTGATTTCAAGCGCATATTTAAAGCTAACTTAATTGCAATGCTACTTAGCGGTGCGGCAGGAATCGCAATCGCAGTACTGGGATACGGGGTTTGGGGTCTTGTTACTCAACAGGTCGTATTCAGCATTGCAGGATCAATCGCAATCAGTTTTGAAACCCGCTGGTTCCCAAAACTACAATTTTCTTTCAGTGAAGCAAAGGCGCTGTATTCATTTGGATGGAAGTTGCTCGCTTCGGGATTAATCGAAACGACCTATCAGTCTCTATCAGATTTAATCGTTGGTAAAAAATATAATTCTTCCGCTCTTGGATATTTCAATCAAGGAAAAAAATATCCCATGGTGCTGGGAACAGTTCTCGATTCAACTATTCAACCGATTATGTTATCAACGGTCTCAAGAGTTCAATCTGATATTGATAAAGTTAAAGGCATTGTACGACGGTCCCTTAAATCCTCGGCATATGTCATTTTCCCGCTAATGGTATTCTGCGCAGTGGTCGCCGAACCGTTAATCCGATTTGTGCTGGGCGAGCAATGGGTGGGATCAGCCCCCTATTTTCGTGCCTTTTGCATTGTCTATGCACTATTGCCAATTCATTCAACGAATCTGCAGGCATTAAACGGCATAGGACACACCGATATATATCTCAAACTAGAAATCTTAAAAAAGGTAATTGGTACAGCGATTTTGCTTGTAGCGACCTTCTTTACAAGTGATATAAAGTTTATATGTTACGGCTACATACTTGATGGGCTAATTTCGACTTTTATAAACGCATTCCCCAATAAAAAGTTAATTCACTACTCGTATCTAGAACAAATGAAAGATTTGGCACCAACTATTTTCGCAACTCTAACATCGGCGCTCTTTTCACTAGCCGCAACTGTTGTAATGGATGAATCTACAATTGCTTGCGCAGCAGTACAATTCATTTTAATGCTTGCAGCATATATTGCGCAGTCGATCATATTCAAAAATGACGCTTTTACTTATTTGCAAAATGAACTGATGTCTCGTTTTTTAAAACACGCTTAAAAAATATGAGCTGTAGCCAGATAAAAAAGGCTGCAGCTCATATACACGACCGCTACATGGCCAGGTTAACGAAACAACATCTCTTGCAACGTAAGAAGCTATTTAAATAGATTAATAGCTTCTTTTAAGCACTGCAGGAACTCCTGCATAAAGGCCGCCCTGCTTAAAAGAATCAAGCACAACAGAACCCGCAGCAACAACTGAATCACATGGAACAGAAACGTGGTCAGAAACGCTTGATCCTATACAGAGCCATGTTCTATCCCCAATAATCGTACCGCCACCAAGTGCAACTTTAGGCGAAAGGTGAACGCCTTGGCCAATTTGGCATTCATGCTCAACGATAGCCCCCGTATTGATAATGCAGCCGTCCCCAACACAGGCAAATGAATTCACAACAGCTGATGCCAAAACCACAGAGCCTCTGCCAATGGTTGAAAGAGGACTGACACTCGCATTTGGATGGATAATTGACGGTAGAGAAACGCCCGCGGCGGTCAGTCGCTTGATCTTATTCATGCGCGCGTAGTTATCACCAATTGCAACCACAACACCGCAATAATCGGCAATCATTTGCTCAATCGAAATATGATTTTCATTTATAATTCGAAACCCCGGAATGGGCGAAGGCGAGGCAACGTTCGAAGCAAATACAACGTCCGCATCCGAGTTTAGCTGCAGCAGGCAATCTAATACCGATTTACCGTGACCCCCCGAACCAATAATAAGAAAAGGTTTCACTATCATTCTCCGCGGCCACAATTAAGAACGGTATCGCATATTAAATCAACATCTTCAAGCTTGAGGTCGGCATACATCGGTAAAGTCAGCACTCGATCAGAGACATATTTTGCAACTGGCGTCCGCTCGCTTGAGTACACGCTCCTATAGCAAGCATAATCGTTGATAAGAGGATAGAAATATTTACGAGCGCCGACGCCAACAGAAGCCAATGCGTTGAAAGCATCGTCTCGCGTTGCACCAAATTCTTCGGTAAACACCACGGGCAGATATGCATAATTAGACTGAATATTATCAGCCGGGCAACATACTTGCAGTCCCTTAATTCCATCTAAATGCGACCAATACCGTTCGGCAACCTTCTTACGCTTATTAATTTCATTATCTAGATGACGAAGATTACATACGCCCATAGCAGCACAAAACTCATTCATCTTTGCATTGCCGCCGACATATTCAACATCTTCGGGGCCCATAATGCCAAAGTTCTTCCATTGATTTAGCAGCGGATATAAATCAGCGCATTTCATCGTAATCGCGCCGCCTTCGATTGTATTAAATACCTTTGTCGCATGGAAACTAAACATTGACGCATCACCAAAAGTCGCAACGGATATACCGTTAACTTTCACGCCAAACGCATGAGCTGCATCATAAATTACCTTCAAACCATGCTTGTCAGCAATTTCTTGAATTGCATCAATATCGCATATATTTCCATATACATGGACAGGAACGATTGCACTAGTACGCGGGGTTATCAACTTCTCGATAGAAGAAGGATCGAGTGTATAGTTATCTCTTTTAATGTCAGCAAAAACAGGCGTTAATCCTTTTCGGACTATTGCATGAGTTGTACTGGCAAATGAGAACGGCGTTGTGATAACTTCGCCCTTAAGTTGCATTGCTTCAAAAATGCACTCAAGTGCATTATGGCCATTAGTGAACAACGCAATGTTATCGATATCCAGATAATGTTTAAGCTCATTCTCCAATTTCGAATGCTCAACACCCATATTTGTTAGCCAGTGACTATCCCATAAAGGGGCAATTTCATTAAAATACTCCTCCATCGGCGGCATAGACGAGCGAGTGACAAGGATATTCTTTTTGCTATTTGGCATTTGCTAAAACGACTCCATACCTAATCTTGAATATCGGTACAAATAAAAAGAACCACTTATTCCCATTTAAACAACGGTTAAGGGAACACTCAACCTCTACTTAATCAGAACCACAGTTTGATTCCTCTCGCTTTTATTCGCGTTATTAAAACAGGGTCCAATCAGATTACCAGGCAAAATCTGATGCCACATCTTATTCTCATAAGGGGTATCGCCCCAGAAAAAGCCTATATGACAATCGATGGCCCCATTCGTCTTAAAGAAAATAATATCCCCTTTCTGCGCATAGCCGCTATTTAACATATCTCGAACAGTTCTAAACTCATACATTTTGCAACCAGAGTCACAAGCATAACCATACCAACGCCAGGCATTAATATAGCCTCCCCCACCAGGCCCGCCGGCCCATGGCGAATGCGCGTTATTTCTGCCTATCGCTGCAACATCTCCGCCAACAGCAGCATAAGCATGAGCAACAAATCCGGTGCAGTTCATACCTGTATAGCCATCCCATCTTGGACTTCCGTTGGGATAAAGACATGTGTCATATGAGAAGCCGCCGGAATAACGCGTACCCAGATAATAAGAATCATACTGATGCGAAGTAAGCCATGTAAGCAGGCTGATTCTACTAACCCCAAGAACAGTCGAACTTCCGATTGGATTGTAATAAACCTGCGTAGACTTGGAATGAACCGATCCGTCAGGATAGGTAACATCACAGTACAAAGCATAGTAGCCTGGACTCAAGCCCAAATCGGAAGGGTTAAAGTAGGCATCATTAGTGGTTGATTTCGCCCTGAGAACACCCCATTGACTCCAATCCGGTTTCGCCCAGACAAATTTAAATTCGAAAAGACCAGATCTCTCCGCATCAAGAGTTCCCATATCAGCGCGAACGCCCCATGAGCAATCTCCGTCAGTAGATATAGCTGTAATTCTCGAATAGTCCCAAACACCGATATGAATCTTGCGAGCATTAACCTTGCCGTCAGAGCCGCTCACATCACAATAAATATCATACTCACCGGGCTTATCAGGAGTCCAAGATAGGGAAGCATCAGAACCATTCTGAGCAATGCCCCAATTTGACCAGTTGTTCCTACTCCAAACAAATTTATAGTTTAAGAAGCGAGTATCCCCTGCACACTCCGTTGTAACGGTAACCTCATCGCCAGGCCTGATAAATGTATTGGAAACAGAAATACCGTCATAAGACCAGTCTTCAGGCGCAAAGTAGCAGTCTTTTTTACATGTAAGCGTTTGACCAGTTGTTGTATCAATTACATCAACATAGATTGAAATGTCACCTGTTCGCGAAACAACCCAATTTAATGAAGGTTTATCCTCTCCAGATTCTATAACGCCCCATTCATTCCAATTGTTTCTCATCCAAACGTACTTATACTTAACGCCTCTATTATTACGAACAATCAGATTGGGAGTAATAGAAACTGTATCCCCAGCGGAAACTGACTCATCAGAAGGTTCCACGGAGATCGAAGTGAAATTAGACAAGTTATTGTCCACATGCACGGGGAACTTGCGCGTGGTGACGCGGCCGGCCGAGTCGATGGCGTCCACCCAAATGTTGACGTCTCCGGTCACCTCTGGGGTCCAGGGGCAAGACGCGGAGGGCTCGCCCTGGCGGATTGTCCCCCAGCGAGACCATCCGCCCTGCTCCCAGACGAACTTGTACCTGACCGAGCCCGCATTGCCGGAGACGGACAGGCCAAGCTCGCACTCGTCCCCGAGCAGGGGCGACCCGCCGTCGGTAGCCTTCGCGGAGAGGCCGTCGAGGGAGAAGTCCTCGGTTATGCTGACGGGAAGTACGGAGGTCGCGGAGAGGCCGCCGACGGAGACGTCGACGTAGACCCTGTACGAACCGGACGAAGCGGGCTTCCAGGTGCAGGATGTCGCCTCGGACGGCCCCTGCGCAACCCCCCACTCGGCCCAGGAGTCCTTCTGCCAGACGAACTTGAGCTTCGCGCCGGGTGCGGCCGCCGCATGAATGGAAACCTTCATGCCGGGCGACCACTCCAAGTCGGGCCCTCCATCAACCGAGAGTCGGCAAGCGTCCACATGCACGGGGAACTTGCGCGTGGTGACGCGGCCGGCCGAGTCGATGGCGTCCACCCAAATGTTGACGTCTCCGGTCACCTCTGGGGTCCAGGGGCAAGACGCGGA